>JAIYDT010000158.1 GCA_027487355.1 Verrucomicrobiaceae bacterium | reverse complement strand
TCCGTGCCAAGGTCGAAGTGCCCCTTGAGCATGCCGTTGATCAGACCCTGGACGTTCAGGGGGGTGCCGAGCCGGGCGTCGAAGTAGTCGATCGTTCCGCCAGGTCGGTGGCAATGCGCGCAGTTGTTGTCGAGATAGGAACGCACGCGATGCTCGATCGGCGCGGTCTCGTCGCTGATTGATCGGCCCTCGATGAAATTCTCCAGCTCGGTGGTGGTGAGCGTGCGATCGAACATGCCGAGCGCATTGAACGTGGCGAGCTGGTTCGCGCTTCGACCTGTGGACGGGTAGTGGAACGACTCGTTGAGCGAGGCGGTCTTCACCCCGAGGGCCTGACCTGCGGCGGTGGTGTGACAAAGCATGCAGTCCGCACGCGACGGGTAGTCCCAGTGGCGGGTGGTGGTGGATCCGTTCTGGAGGGTCACGGAAAAGTCCTCGCCCTGCCCGCTGGCCAGAAGTTCGGCATCGGTCCCCGCCGGGTTCCAGCGGTAGGTGAAACCGTATTTTCCGCCGCCGGCGGTGCAGACCAGGAAGCGGGTCTCGAGTCGCTTCACCTGCGTCGGATTGTTTTCATTCGTGGCCACTTCGAAGTGCTTCACGAACACGGTGCCGGCCGGAAAGGTCCAGCTGCCTTCCTCGTCGAAGACGATCTTCTCGGCGGCGGTGTTGTGGCTGCCGTCGTTGGGCAGGATGATCCAGCGGCTTTTCGCGGAGGCGTCGGACCACAGCGGGTTGGCGACGTGGTAGGGAATAACGCCCGGTGCGGTGGCGAGGGTCGCGAGATTGGTGAAGACTCCCGTCTGGGAAAGGAACTGGGGCGGCTCCGTGGAAATCCCGGAAGCGACCAACTTGCGGATCGTTCCGCCGGCGAGGTTGGTGCCGTTGACCGTCATCAGATAGACTTCTCCGGAAGCATCCGTGCAGAAGTTTCCAAGCCCCGCCTTGTTGCCGGTGGGAAATCCGTCGATGATCAGCTCGGAAACCGGCGAGCCACCTGCGGCATCGAGCGTCGCGGCCCAGATTCGACCTCTGACGTGATCGCCGTAGAGAACCTTGCCGCCGAGGAGGGCATTCCATTTCGTCCCGCGGTATCTCATGCCACCGATGATGCAGGTGCCGACCGAGCGCGCGTAATCGAGAACCGGCGGGGTATCGACTCCGATGGCTGGCGTGGCGGCGGTGCCGGGGCCGTTGATTGTGCCTTCGCGGTATCCCCATTGGGCGTTTCCGCTTTTCGGCAGACGGGTGATTTCCTCCCTCGATCCCTCTCCGACGTCGCCGATCCAGATCTCACCGTTCACGGCATCGTAGTGGGCGGTGTGGGGGCTGCGCAGGCCGAGGGAATGATACTCCTCAAGGATCGACCCGGCGGGATCGAGCCAGGGATTGTCGTTGGGAATGCCGTAGCCCTGGGTGGAGCTCGCGGGCCAGCCGGCGGGCTTGTTGGTCGGGCTCTGCGGCTGACGACGGATGGCGTGGGACTTGGTGGGATCGTTGTCGACGTCGATCCGGAAGACCCCGCTGAAAAGGCCGCCATTGAGCTTCTGGGTGCGGCTGAGAGCGCCGTCAGCCCCGGCCAGTCCCCCACCCTCGGTGCTGTCTCCACCGTCGCCGCAGGTGATGTTGAGGAAGCCCTGGTTGTCGAAGAACATCGCGCCGCCATTGTGCCAGCGGCAGCGGTCGTATTGATTGATCAGAACCGACTCGCTGGCAGGATCAAGCGTGCCGGAAGCTGGCAGCCAGGTGAAGCGTGAGACTCGCCAATAGGAACGGTTGGAGTCAGCGGAGGTCAGGGCTGGCTTGTGGTTGTAGCAGACGTAGGCGTAGTTCGCGTTCGGCGAGCCCGACACTCCGAACTGGGGATGGAAAACGAGGCTGTAGAAGCCCTGGTCTTCGGACGATTGGGTGTTGGCCACCCATTCGAGCACCTTGACCACCTGGCCTTGCGTAACTGACGCATTCTTGGCGAAGCGCCAGAGCTGGCCGTTCTTTCCGACGAGCAAGAGGTCATTTCCTCCTGGAATCGGAGTCAGCCAGATCGGGTCAACAAAGGTGAGATTGGGAAACGCGTTCTCGGTCGCCCAGCCGGTGGCCAGACCGGGAGCCGTGACCGGGAAAATGCCATTGAAATAGGTGCCGACCGCTTGTGGGGTATCGAGGCCAGTGGTTTGAGCCTGGGAAAACGAGGAGAGCCCCGCCACCAAGCCGATCAGGAGACCACTCAGTCGTTTTGGAACTCGCAAACCAAGGAGAAAAGGAGACGACAACACGAATACCCTCTAAGCCCAGCACCTCCGGGCGACAAGAGATTTCAACCGCCACCAGCCGGGAGTCCGACAAGAAAAACGGCCACCCCGATTCCGGGATGACCGCCTTCAATGATCCGATGGAAAACTTCAGACCGATCAGTATTTCACGCCGCAGCCGTAGGGCTCGGTTTTTCCGGTGGCAACCGGCTTGCCGGCGAGGGTGGCATCGAGGGCCTTGGCGACGTAGTTGTCGGAACTCGTGATGTCCTCGGACTTGGTGGTGGCCTTCGAGTCGAGCGCACCGTTGTAAACAAGGACGCCTTCCTTGCTGATGACGAACATGTGCGGGGTGGTCTTGGCACCGTAGGCCTTGCCGACGGTTCCGGTGGAGTCGATCAGGTAGTGGCTGCCTTTCCAGGAGTTCTTGGCAGTCTGCTCAAGAGCGGCCGCAGGCGCCAGGTAGGCTCCCGAGGTTTCATTGGCGGAGTTCACCGTGAGCCAGACCACACCCTTTCCGGTGTAGGTTTCCTGGAGCTTCTGCATGTTGCCGGGACCGTAGTGCTTGACCACGAATGGGCAGCCGAAGTTGTTCCATTCAAGCACGACGACCTTGCCCTTGAGGGCGGCGAGGGAGACTTCCTTGCCATTGGCGTCCTTGGCGGTGAAGGCGGGGGCTGGAGCACCGACTTCAGCGGCGTGCACGGAGGCAAGCGCGACGAGGCCAGCGAATGCGGAGAAGAAGAGTTGTTTCATGATTTTAGGATTTGGAGGTTTCGATGCAGAACTTGGAAAGGACGATGGATTTGTCCAATGACTTTCACGTCACGGGTCATTTCTTTGACCAGGAGACGATCGCAGGATGAGTCAGACCACCGCCAGACAGGACCAGCTCCAGGGCCTTGGGCGGACCTTCCAGATACTCGCTCTTGGGAACGAGTGCGGTCCAGTTTCCATCGGATTTCGCAAAGACGACGGCGGCGGAAGCATCCACGATCTGAGCGGTTGCCGGAAATGAGGACAGGGAGGAGGGATCGATCCCAGCAGGTGCCGTGAGCTTGAGAAGGAGGGATTTGCCTTGATCGGAGACTTCGAGCTTCAAGCCATCGAGAGGCCGGGGAACCAAGGCCTGTGACTTTTTAATGATGGGAGCCGAAGGGGTGGCGTCGACCGGACCCGGCTTCAACTCGACCGAGGGCGCGGCATCTCCAGAGATGCAGGCCTTGTCGTCACAGGTCAACCAGTCGAGCTTGACCGCGAGGGTGGCGGCCTTCGTTGCGGAGGCTGGAGGCGTGAGCGTGACGGGAATGACCACTTCGCCGACATAGCCGAACCCGGGAAGGTCCCCGGTCTTGAAACGGATCGGCACCGGCCAGCCGAGCGGACTGGCCGACCAGCCCTCGGGCAAGACCCACTCGGCCCCCAGTTTCATCCCACCTTCCCCGGGGTTGATCCAGTAGGTGTGCCAGCCCTCATCGACCTTCAGACGGATTGCCGCCTGCACGGGGCTGGAGGACTGAAACGTCGATGAGGAAACAAGGAGTTCCGCCGAGGCATGGCCTGAATGAATCTCCGCTCCAAGGGTCATGAGGGGGAAAATGGCTGCGAGGAGGGCGAAGGTTCTCATTTTGCCTGATTAATCCCGATGATTTGCGATTCGGCAAGTCGATCCGCCGCCGCGTTGCGTCGTCTTTCCCGCCGGTAGGTGGTCGCGGACTGGCCCATCTGACGGCGGAAATGCCTCGCGAAATCACTGTGATCGTAAAATCCGGCCTCGAGGGCGACTTCGGTGACCGGGAGGTTGGTTCTGCCGAGCAATTCACAGGCCTCGATCACCCGCATCCGCATCAGATACTCGCGTGGCGTGGTCTGGAAGGTCGTGCGGAATTTCCTCTCGAACTGCCGGATCGAAAGCCCGGCCATTGCCGCCAGCTTGGGCACGTCGAGCTTTTCCCGGAAGTGCTGCTTCAGGTGCTCAGCCACATTCGCCAGCTCCAGGTAGGGAAGAATTGCGGCGCGCTGGGCCTCCAGGCTGCGCACGGTTCCGCAGACCCCGCAGACTTTCCCGCCCAACGAAAACAGCGGCAGCTTGTCGGTCACATACCACTCGGGACGCCCTTCGGAATTCGGAAACAGCTCCACCATTCCCAGCATCGGACGCCCGCTGTCGATGACCTTCTCGTCATCCCTCCGGTACTTCGCCGCGAGCCTTGGGGGAAAAATGCGCTCGTCGGTCACCCCGATCATCTGGTCCTCGGTCCTGAACCCGCAGCGACTTACAAATGCGGGGTTTCCTGCCATCAGGCGGCCTTCACGATCCTTTGCGAAAAACAGGGTTCCCGGCAAATGGTCGAAGAGGTGCCGGAACTGCCCCGGAGGCAACTGCTGCTGCCAGGACTGACGATAGGAAATGGCGTCCATGCGTCGAAATCATACACAAGCCAATCGAATTCCTACAAGCTGATTGTTTGTTCAACATGCACCTTGAAAGGCCGTTGGTGAGGTGTTCCGTTTAGCCCCACCGCGGTCCATCCGCTTCAGTGATCCCATCCATGAAATCCATTCTGATCCTGTCCGCCCTGCTGCTGGCACCGGCCCTTTCCAGAGGAGCCCCAAGCATCGCGCCCCGCGAGGACGCCCGCCGTCTTGAGGTCCTGTTCCTCGGTGCGCCCACCTCCAACCATCCTGCGCATGACCCGGTCGAGCGCTACCGGGTGGCCCGCAAGCACCTCGGGGTCAGTGGCATCAATTTCACCTACACCGAAAGCCTCGATGACCTCCGCCCCGAGGTTCTGAACCGCTTCGACTCGGTGATGCTCTATGGAAACTGGAGCACGCTCTCAACGGACCAGGAGAAGGCCCTCGTGGACTATGTGGAGTCCGGTCATGGTTTCCTTCCGATCCACTGTGCCTCTGCCTGCTTCGAGAAATCCGACGCCTACGGCAAACTGGTTGGCGGGCACTTCAAATCCCACGGCACGGCGGTCTTCCGCACCAAGATCGTGGAGCCCCAGCATCCGATCATGAGGGGCTACAAGGACTTTGAAACCTGGGATGAAACCTACGTCCATGACCGCCTCACCAGCGATCGGACCCTTCTCCAGAAGCGCGAGGAAGAGCCCTGGACCTGGGTCAGAACGCAGGGCAAGGGACGGATCTTCTACACCGCCTACGGCCATGACATGCGCTGCTGGGACCAGCCGGAATTCAATGACCTCCTGCTCCGCGGCATCCTCTGGTCGGTGAATGACGCCACCCGCGCCAAGCTCTATGCGCTGAAGCTCCCCAAGCTTGAAAGCGAGCCCATGGAACTTCCCGGCTACAAGCAGCGCAAGCTGATCACCGAGGGCCAGAAGCCGCTCAGCCCCGAGGAGTCGATGAAACTCGCCCAGGTGCCGAACGGCTTCGAACTTTCCCTCTTCGCCAGCGAGCCCGACATCATCAACCCGATCTACGTCAACTGGGACGAGCGCGGCCGGGCCTTCGTCGTCCAGACCGTTGACTACCCCAACAACCTCCAGGCGAAAAACCTCGGTCATGACAGTATCAAGATCTGCGAAGACACCAATGGTGACGGCAAGGCCGACAAGTTCACCGTCTTCGCCGACAAGCTCTCGATCCCGACCTCCCTCACCTTCGCCAACGGTGGCGTGATCTGCACGAATGCCACCGAGATGCTGTTCCTCAAGGACACGGACGGCGATGACAAAGCCGACGTCCGCCAGGTCCTCTTCTCCGGTTTCAACCCGGGAGACACCCATGCCGGCGTTTCGAACCTCCGCTACGGGCTCGACAACTGGGTCTATGCCACCATCGGCTACTCCGGCTTCGAAGGCGATGTTGGAGGCGAGCGCAAGAAGTTCTCCACCGGTGTCTTCCGCTTCCGCCCGGATGGCTCGAAGCTCGAGTTCCTCCAGAACACCACGAACAACACCTGGGGCCTCGGTTTCACCAGTGACTTCGACATCATCGGCTCCACCGCCAACGGCAATCCCTCCTGGTATGTGACGTACCCGAAGGAGGCCTATGCTTCCGCCGGGCTCGACCAACCCAAGACCCCTCGCGCGGACAACAACCCGATGTTCTTTCCCATCTCGATGGACATCCGCCAGGTGGACCAGTTCGACCGCTACACAGCGGGTGCCGGCCATGCGTTCGTCACCTCCACCCGCATGCCTGAAAGCTATCGCGATAAGATGGCTTTCGTTTGTGAACCCTCAGGCAAGCTGGTGGGTTCCTTCGAAGTTTCCCGCGCAGGCTCCGGTTATGTGGCCCGCCAGTCCCCGAACAACCTCTACTCCAGCGCCGACGCCTGGTCCGGACCAGTCTGTGCCGAAGAAGGCCCGGACGGAGCGGTGTGGATCTGCGATTGGTACAACCTGATCATCCAGCACAACCCAACGCCCAGCAAGGCCTCCGCCGGTCTCGATGCCAAGAACGGCAAGGGCAACGCCTACGAAACCCCTGTCCGCGACACCAAACTCGGGCGAATCTACCGCATTTATCCAAAGGGCAGCATAAACGAGGTCGAGCCCAAGCTGGACATCAAGACCCCCGCTTCCCTCGTGAGTGCCCTGAAGCACCCGAACCTCTTCTGGCGTCTGCAAGCCCAGCGGTTGATCGTGGAGAATCAGATCAGGTCCCTCGCTCCGGCGCTGAAGGAAATCGTCACCAGCAATAGCCCCGGAGCCCTCCAGGCCTACCAGTCGCTCAATGGACTCGGAGCCCTAGACGACGCCACCTCCAAGGCCGCGCTCACCTCCAGTTCCAGAGGTCTGCGCCGCGCCGCCATCAGCGCTGCCAGCGGCACAGCCCTTGCAGACTCCACCCTCCGTGAAGGCGTCATCCAGGCTGCCGATGCCCGGGAACTTGGGGAAATCCTCGTAGCATTCGGCAAGGTCGAGCCCTCCGATCAGATCGGATCCGCCGTTCTTGCGACCCTTGAGGCCAAGCGCGCTGACATCAGCAAGGATGCCGCCCTCCGCGATGCCTGGCAGATTGCAGCTCGCCGCCACGCGGTGCCGATCCTCGTCGCCGCCGCCACCAAGCCGGCCGATTCCGCCGCAAAGCCGATTGCCAAGCCCAACCTCCTTCCGAATCCAGACTTCTCCGGGAAAGCCGGTGAAGCGCCGACGAACTGGAGCCCCCGGGTTTATGGAGGCAAGAAGGATGACGTCGAAATGATCCTGGCCGATGGCGGTCGTAACGGCGGCACCTGCCTGAAGATCACCGCCAAAGGTCCGGTCGATGCCGGTGCTGGAGCGGAAATTGCGGTGAAGCCGAATACCCGCTACCTGCTCTCCGGCTGGATCAAGGCCGACAACCTCCAGCCCAGAGGCGG
>JAIYDT010000047.1 GCA_027487355.1 Verrucomicrobiaceae bacterium | reverse complement strand
GAATTTCGAATTTCGAATTTCCTCTGGGAGAAAGGGGCTTTGCGAGGGCTTGGTCCTTTGCTTAAAGGGGATGCAATCCCCTTCTCCATGGGTGGTGCCACCGGCCGGACTCGAACCGGCACGCCCGTTGCCGAGCAACAGATTTTAAGTCTGCGGCGTCTACCATTCCGCCACGATGGCTTGTTGAGGGCCGGGGAGAAGATGCCGATTCGCGGACGGGAGTCCAGCCTCATGACGTGCGGCTCCTACAAAGCGTAGCGAATTTTCCCGTGCAGGGCGGGTTCGGATTCTGCTAGTTCCTGCGGCCTCATGGCACGCTATCCGACCCGATTCCAACAGAAGACCCTCTGGAACGCCGCGACCGGTGTCGGCATCCTGGTGCTCGGAACCCTGCTGGTCGGTCTGATCTGGCTGATTGGGGAGATCTTCGGATTTCTCCAACCGGTGCTGGTTCCCTTGCTGGTGGCGGGGATCATCGCCTACCTGCTCGACCCGGTGGTGCGCTGGCTGGAAAAGCGGGGCATGAAGCGCTTGTGGGCGGTGACGACGGTTTTCGTGATGATGCTGATCACGGCCTCACTGCTGGCCCTTGCGCTGATGCCGGCGGTGCAGCGGATGCGGGAAATGGTCAGCCCGAAGCCGGTCAAGCCTGCCGCCACGCAGGTGGAGCCGGGAGCGGAGGCACCCGCCGCACCCGACGCCCATCTGATGCCACAGCTGGCGCGCTTCCTCCACAAGGTGCGGAAGGATCACGCCAGCAATCCAATCGGCTGGGCGTTGACGGAAACGGATGATGCCGGCGAGGTGATTCAGCTGAAGCCTGAGGTGGCAGTAAACCAGGACAAAATCGACTTTTTCTGGAAAACGCGGATCGGTCGGACCGCGTTTGAATCCAAGTCCACCATCCTCGAGACCGGTCGTCGTTGGCTGAGCACGGGGACGAGCAAGGTGCTTGGCTTCCTCGGCCTGGTGCTGGGCATGATCATGGTGCCGGTTTACCTGTTCTTCTTCCTCAAAGACTCGGCCTCGATCCGCGATCACTGGCATGACTATGTTCCGCTGAAGGCCTCGCGATTCAAGGATGAGCTGGTCGATACGCTGAAGGAGATCAACCGTTACCTGATCTCGTTCTTCCGGGGACAGATGCTGGTGGCGATCATCGACGGACTGCTGGTGGGCATAGGTCTGGAAGTCTTCCAGCTGCCCTATGGTTTCCTGATCGGGATCTTCATGGCGGTGCTGGGGGTGATTCCTTACATCGGCAACATCCTGTGTCTGATTCCGGCCTGCATCATCGCCTACCTGCACGCTCAGGGTGGAGCGGCGCCGTTCGAACTTTCACCCATGGGCTATGTCTTCGGGGTGCTGGCGATCTTTGTCAGCGTGCAGCAGATCAACTCGCTGGTCACCGCGCCGAAGATCGTCGGGGACTCGGTGGGGCTGCATCCGCTGACAGTGATCTTTTCGATGCTGTTCTGGTCGCTGGTGCTGGGAGGGTTCGTCGGGGCCCTGCTGGCGGTGCCGATGACGGCGGCGGTGAAGGTGTTGTTCAGGCGTTACATCTGGGAGCGGCAATTGCGCGAGGATACGGGGATGTTTCCGGACGAGGCGGAGGGGTGAACGGATCGGAGGGAAAGGGCGACGTAACGAGGGGTTCAAAAACCGCGAATGAACGCCAAGGGACGCGAATGGACTAGCCGCTCATGAGCAGAAAGGATTTCGCTGGATCGAGTGGTCGCGGACCTCATCATTCGGCCATGCGTGCGGTGATCCAGCGGGTGTCTGAGGCTTCGGTGACGATCGAGGACCGCAAGGTCTCCGCGATCGGGGCGGGACTGTTGCTGCTGCTGGGGGTGCAAGAGGGAGATACGGTGTCGGACGCCGAATGGCTGTCGGCCAAGGTTGCAGCCATGCGGATCTTCTCCGATGCGGAGGGCAAGATGAACCTCTCGCTGCGGGACACGGGCGGCGACCTGATCGTGGTCAGCCAGTTCACCCTGCATGCCTCGACGAAAAAGGGCAACCGGCCGTCTTTCCTGCTAGCCGCAAGACCTGAGGTGTCCGAGCCGCTCTATGAGAAATTTTGCGAGTTGATGGAAATCGAACTTGGAGAATCTGTGGGACGTGGGGTCTTCGGCGCGGACATGAAGGTGGCTCTGGTCAATGACGGGCCGGTGACGATCATTATTGATACGAAGATGAAGCACTAAATCCGAAATCCGAAATTCGAAACGGAAGAGAAGAGGTTGCTGGGAAATCACTGCTGCGAGGAAGATTGGCTGCCAGTTTTCCGCAGAGACGGTGAGGTTGGATGAGGTCACTGAGAGTTCAAGAATAAGGCTCTCTCGGTGATCTCTGAGGCTCCTCCGTGCCTCTGCGGAGAAAGGGAGATAATCCAATCGGGTTGCTTCCAATTTCCTGGCAAGCTCTCAGAAATCCTTGCTGTTGGAGGGCTTGGAGACTTTGGTTTTTTTCAGCTCGGGGCCGAAGCCGATGCGGTTCCAGAAGGCTGGATCGTGGTCGTCCCAGAGCTCGCGTTGGACGATCATCTGCTCGCGGAGATGATGGATTTTCTCCGCGAGAGAGGGATCGGTGGCGAGGTTCTTCATCTCGGATGGATCGACGGCGAGGTTGAACAACTGGGTGCTGCGGACCGCCTTGACGTGGGTTTCGATGAGCTTCCAGTCGCCCTCGACCACGGCGCGCATCAGGCCGGTGTAGCCGTCATAGACGATTTGTCGCTCCCCTTTCCTGGCACCGGTGGCGATGGGCAGGAAGGACTCGCCCTCGACCTGGCCGGCCTTCGGAGCGGCTGCGGCGACTTCGCCCAGGGTGCGATAGAGTTCGAAGTTATAGATCGGACTGATGCTTCTTCCACCGGCCTTGATGCCCGGGCCACGAAGGAGCATGGGGACCCGCAGGGAGTGCTCGTAGAGATTCTGTTTTCCGAGCAGTCCGTGGCTACCACGAGCGAGTCCGTGGTCGCTGGTGAAGATCACGAGGGTGTTGTCGGCCAGGCCCTTGTGCTGGAGTTGATCGAGGATTTTCCCGACCCAGGAGTCGAGATGGGTGATCATGCCGTAATAGATCGCGTTCTGGTGGCGCACAGCCTCCGGCTCCAGCGGATGAGGAAGCAGGACCTCGTCACGGATGGCCATCACGCCGGGATCGACGGGTGGCTGGGGCAGGAAGTTGTCGAAGAGCGGCACCTTCGAGCGTCCGTCCGTTTCACGGTAGGCGGCCTCGAACTCCGGAACGCGGGTGTAGGGATCGTGCGGCGCATTGAAGCCGACGTAGAGGAAGAAGGGCTTTTCCCCTCCATAGGTGATGAGGAAGTCCACCGCCGTCTGGCCGATCAGGTCGGTGGAGTGCTTCGGGGCGAGGTTCTGTCCCGCTTGCACCTTGCCATTGTGGATCGACTGGATCGCGAAAGCCGAGTCATGCCCCTTGGGAAGAAAGCCGGCGGTGATGCGATCCGCGGCGGTGAAGGAGCGTTTCATCGCCTCCGTGCCGTTGTGCCACTTGCCGGTGCCGTAGGTGTGGTAGCCTTGGGCCTGAAGAAATTCTCCAAGGGTGACGCGTCCCTTCAGGTTGTCATCGTAGTGCCAGAGCGACTGTCCGGAGTGGCACATCGAGCGACTGGCGACGCAGACCGCGCCGTTGTTGGAGCCCTGGTTCCTGGCGTTGAGGAAGGCGAACCCTTCATGGGCGAGGCGATCCAGGGCCGGAGTCCGGATCGAGGCATTCCCCAGAGCGGCAATCGAATCGGCCCGCTGGTCGTCGGATTCGATCAGGATGATATTGGGTCGGGCCGCGTGGAGGACGGAAACCAGAAGCAGACAGCAGGACCAGCGGAGCATGCTGCAAGAACGCATCGCCCGTCCGGATTCTCTCATGCTACTCCTTGAGCCTGACCGGGGTGCCACAGTAGATGCAGCGGAACCAGCGGAAGATCAGCATTTGAAGGGCGGTCGGGATGATGTAGCCGATGATGGGGATATGATGGGCCTTGGCATTCTTCCGGCAGGCCCGGGGAACGAACTGGCGCTGTCCGCAGATGCGGCATTTGCCCTCGGCGACGCCCAGGAACAGGAAAACGACACCAATGACAGGGAGAACCAGGGGAAACGCTAGGAACCATTTCGGGACCCAGGAGAAGGTCTGAGGCTTCTGATCGCTGAGCAGCAGAAGCACGGCGGAGATCACCGCCAGGGGCAGATCGAACAACAGGATCAGGGTCACGAACGCGCCCATCATCATCTGGATCGGATGGGTGTGGAGCACCCCACGGATGTAAAAGCGCGACTCCGGACTTCGACCGCGGTTGGTCTCGACTCTCGGTGCACGGATCAATGCCACGCGATCATTTCCTGGGTCGATCGGCGCGGAAGGCTGCTTTTCGACCTTCTTGCCGTCGAGCGCGGAGATCGACTTGACCCGGGAAACATCGAGTTCACGGCGGGGCGGGCCACTCTCACCTAGGAACACCGAACTTGAGACGGCCGGGCGGACCGGACGGACGGAGGGCTCGCTGGCGACGCGGACATCAAGATCGCCGACGACGCGGTTGAGGAACACGGCGGGTGCGATCTCGGAAACGGCGACCTCGTTCTCCACCAGCAGCTTGGCAGGCAAGGGCAAAGCAAGCGGGGCCTTTGCAAGCAAGGCCATGACCTCGGGCGAGCCCTCATGGTTCACCGCGACGAGGGGCGACGGAGAGTCCTCCTTGACCACATATCCAACGCGATCCCTGGCGGTCTCGAGCCACTTCTCAACCTCGGAACGCCGGGGTGAACGCTTCGTGATCTTCAACACCGTGTTCGCCTTCTCCAACTCGGTCACCAACTCGTCGAGTCCCGCATGGGCGAGTGAATCCTCGTCGAGAAATCCAACAGCCTCAAGCAACTCCAGGGAGGATTTGCCGAGGCCTGGAATGGTGAGAAGAGTGGACATCAGGGACTGGAACGCCGCTCAGAATGACTCACATAAACGCCAAATGACAAGCCCCCTCACGCGAGGGCGGCAAGCATTTCGCGGAGTTGTCCGAGCTTGGTTTTCCAGTCCGAAAGCCGTTCACGTTCCTGAGCAACGACTTCCGCAGGAGCGCGGTCGACAAAGGAGGGGCTGGCGAGCTTCGATTCGGATTTCGCGAGCTCCTGTTCGACCTTCGTGATTTCACGAGTGAGGCGGATTTTCTCGGCCTCGACGTCGATCAAGCCCTCAAGAGGCAGGTAAACCTCGCCCACATCGGTGATTGAAACCGGCGTGCCTTTGGGGGCGGCATAGTCGGGTTCGATGCGGATTTCCTTCGCTCCCGTCAGGATCGCGAGGGTGTCGGCATTTTCCTCCAGCCACTCGACCGCGCCCTTGACGATGAAGGTCACATCGCGACGGCTGCCGACATGATACTCGGCCTTCAAATTGCGGAGACGCCCGGCGGTTTCGTAAATGGCGGTGGCGATGGCCTTCTCGCCCGCGACATCCTCGGGGTCGGCATCGGCCAGCAATCCCTCTTCGGGAAGCAGGTGCTGCATCAGGAACTCTCCCTTTTCCACATAGCCCATCACCTCGGACAGCTCCTCGGTGATGTGCGGCATGTAGGGATGGAGGAGTTGGAGGAAACGGCTCATCACGCCATCGAAAGTGATCAGCGTGGCCGCACGCTCCTCGACCGAAGCCGTCTCGCGCATGTCGCCCTTCACGGCTTCGAGGAACTTGTCGCAGAACTCGCTCCAGAGGAATTCATAGAGGCGCTGGGCGATTTCCCCGAAGCGATAATCGGCGTAAAGTCGGTCGAGATCCGCGGAAAGCTCGTCGAGCTTCGACATGATGTCGACGTGATGTGGACGGAGATCGAGTTCCTCCCAGTCATCGCTGATCTCCGCCATCTGGCGAAAACGGCAGGCGTTGTAGATCTTGTTGGCGAAGTTCCGGCCTTCCTCGATCTGCACTTCATCGAAGCGCACGTCACTGCCGATCGGTGCGATGCGGGTGAGTCCGAAGCGCAGGCCATCGGCTCCGTATTTCTCCATCAGGTCGATCGGGTCCGGCGAGTTGCCGAGGGACTTCGACATCTTCCGGCCCTTCAGGTCGCGGATGATGGTGGTGAAGAAAACGTTCTTGAACGGCAGCTCACCGGTGAAGCGGAAGCCGGCCATGATCATGCGCGCCACCCAGAAGAAGATGATGTCCGGGCCGGTGACGAGGTCATCGGTCGGGTAGAATTTCTTCAAGGTCGGCGTGTCCTCACCGACGTTCGCCATGGTCGCGAAGGGCCACAGCCACGAGGAGAACCAGGTGTCCATCACGTCCTCGTCGCGCTGCCAGTTCTCGGCATCGGCCGGCGGTTCGACACCGACGTGGATGTCGCCCGCGGAAAAGTCCTGCATGTCGAGCGACTCGGCGCTCTTCAGCGCGTCGAGCTTGTCCTTGCGATACCACACCGGGATCTGATGGCCCCACCAGAGCTGGCGGCTGATGCACCAGTCCTGGAGGTTCGCCATCCAGTGGCCGTAGGTCTTGGCCCAACGCTCGGGACGGAATTTGATGTCACCATTCGCGACGGCATCGGTGGCTTCCTTGACGCAGGGATACTTGAGGAACCACTGCATCGAGATGCGCGGCTCGATCGGCACACCGGCACGCTCGGAGTAGCCGATGTTGTTGTCGTATTCCTCGATCTTGATGAGCAGGCCCATCTCCTCGAGCTTGGTCGCCGCCAGACGACGCGCGACGAAGCGGTCGAGTCCGTTGAACTCGGGGAGCTCCGGGCAATTGATCATGCCATCCGGAGTGAGCACGTCGATGATCTCGAGGCCGTGCTTGAGTCCGATTTCAAAGTCGGCCTTGTCGTGGGCGGGAGTGATCTTCAGCGCACCGGTGCCGAACTCGATGTCCACGTGATCATCGGCGATCACCGGGATCTCCGCCGCCGGGAACGGACGACGGACCTTGCGACCGATGTATTTCGTGAAACGCGGATCCTTCGGGTTCACCGCGACGGCGACGTCACCGAGCAGGGTTTCCGGACGGGTGGTGGAAATTTCAAGGAACTCGCCGGGAGCATCGGCGAGCTCGTATTTCATGAAGAACAACTTCGACTTCGACGGGGTCATGATGACCTCCTCGTCGGACAGGGCTGTTAGAGAGACCGGGCACCAGTTGACCATGCGCTTGCCGCGATAGATCAGGCCTTCCTTGAAGAGCTCGACGAAGACGTGGCTGACCCACTTGGTGTAGTCCTCGTCCATCGTGAAGCGCTCGCGGCTCCAGTCGCAGGAGCAGCCGAGGCGCTTGAGCTGCTTGATGATGATGTCGCCGTGCTCGTTCTTGAAATCCCAGACACGCTCCAGGAACTTCTCGCGGCCGAGATCGCGTCGGCCGAGGCCTTCGTTCTTCTTCAGCTCGCGCTCGACCTTGGTCTGGGTCGCGATGCCCGCGTGGTCGGTGCCTGGCAGCCACAGCACTTCCTTGCCCTTCTGACGGGCGCGGCGGGCGAGGATGTCCTGGAGTGAATTGTTGAGGACGTGTCCGAGGTGGAGGATGCCGGTGACGTTCGGCGGCGGGATGACGATGGAGTAGCCCGGAGCGTCGGACGACGGATCGGCTTCAAAACACTTTCCCTCGATCCAGGCGGCGTACCATTTCGCCTCTACATCAACGGGTTCATAGGCTTTCGACAACTCGGACATGGCGGCGGAGGTCTGCCAGAGGTCCGGGGCTTTGTCCAGCGTTGCGCAAGCCGTTCCGCGTCACTTCGCGGAGAGGAAGTCGAACTCGGCGGCCGAGGTGAAACCCTCCTTGTCGTGGGCGTTGAGGGCCGTGAAACGGACAAAGCGGGCCTCGACCGGGGCGTTGAAGCGGATTTCGTGAAGGTTGATGTCATCCGGCAGACTGCCCTTCGCCACCGGCTCGCCCCACTGGGTGGCATCCTGACTGACCTCGACCGTGTAGAGATTGATCCGTCCGTTGCGGTTGTCCCTGCGGGGCAGGACCGACATGCCGGCCAGCTTCCGGGTCTTGCCGAGATCGACGATGACCCAATGAGGATGCCGGACCGTGATGCCGCCCGCCCACTTGCTGTGCCAGTAGGAGCCGGGCTTGCCATCTATCACTCGGTAGGCCTCCCCTTCCCCGGCGGCCTCATCGCTGACTGAATGGATCGACCAAGTTTCACGATCCTGGAAATCGATGAGCTTCAGCGGCACCACGTCGAGCTCCGCCACCGACGACCAGGCATTTCCACCGACCTCGCTGAGGGCGACGAGCCGGATGAAGCGGACGACCCTTGGTTTGGAAAAGTCGATGCGTTCCAGATTGGCCTCGCCGCTGAAGCTACCTTTCGCGGCCGCGGTACCCCAGTTGTTGCCGTCCTCGCTGGTGTAGAGTTCATAGGTCTTGATGCGTCCATTGACCTGCTGCTGGCGCGGCAAAAGCGTGACCGCTGTGATCTCCGCGCGTGCTCCGAGATCGATCACCAGTTCGTGCGGTGGCTTGGGCTCCCCGCCCTGCCAGCGGGTGTGCCAGTAGGTTTCTGGTTTTCCATCAATGGCATGGGCCGCATTCCCCTCTCCGGGCTCGACACTGTCCGCCCTCACCACCTTCCAGAGTTCCTTGCGCAGCTTCAGCGGAATCTCTCGTCGGGCGGTCGGCGAGGGCAGGAACCCCGGCACGTCGGCCACCGCCTCGATCACCACCTTTTCCTGGAAACTGAGGGGCGAACGCCAGTCGGCCCATGGCCCGCCATTCACGCGGAATCTCATCTTCGCCGTCGTTCGGGGCGGCGTGAGAAGCACTTTCCCGGCGGGATTGATCTCGATCGTTACCGGACCCAAGACTGGCACCTTCGTGGCCGCGAGCTGGGCAGGATCCTGACCGGCCTTGATCGGGCGAACGATGAAACCGAAACGATACGGCCCCGAGCGGATCGTGTCTCGTGCCAGCGGACGAGGGCCGCCACTGGCACCACCGAGCCCGAGGACCTGGTCATCGAGCGAAAGCACGACCCGCTTCGATTCCGGCAGGCGCGGGACGTGACGAGCCGCCATCAATTCGCCGGCCGACCATTTCAAGGCACTGGCAGAAAAGCGCTCGCCACGCGGGGTGAACAGCAGTCCATCACCGGCGGCCGTGGTCAGCGTGCACCAGGTGATCTCCTCGTGATTGCCGAGATCCATCGGCTTCGGATAGGGCACCAGTTGATCCGCGACCAACGAGCTCCAGCGGCTGAAATCAGAGCCTGTTTTCCGATCAGGATAGTTCTCGGCAGGACCACGGCCATACCAGGTGAATCGATCCAAGGAGGGTGAAAGCCGGAGTTCATTTCCCAGCCGCGGCAAGACAATCTGGGGGCCGACCTCCTGGCCGATCACATCGAGCACCAGGGTTCCGTCCGCCAACACGGTCCACGCAAAGGTGCTCTCGAAGTGAAACGACTTCGCCTCGAGGGGCTTTCCTGGAACCACCTGATGAAAGCCGCTGTTGAGCTCCGGAACCTTGTCCGATGTCAGCCCCTGGGAGCGCACGGTCGCGACGACACTCACCGCCCCCTTGGCAGAGGCATCCACGTGAAAATCGGTCGCGCGATCCGCCAGCGTGTGAAGTCCGTTCGCGAACCAGGCCTCGCTGGTCCACCTGTCATTGTCGGTGATGGCGCGGAAGGCACTCAGCCTGGATCCACCCGCCAAGCGTTCCTTGCCTCCCTGGATGAGGGACACCAGCGCACCCGTCGCCGGATCGAATGCGGCCGAGAACCCGCTGCCTTCGACCACCTTGCGGCCAGCATTGTCCGAGACCTTGAGCGTGCCGGATTGAGTCGCCATGACCATGCCCGGCCTCTCGAAGGACAATTCGTGCTGGTTTGCCGCCACCTCCTGGCCCTTTGCCCCCCAACTGGAAGCCTCCTTGAGATGAAACGAGATCCGCAGCCGATAATCCGTGGCAAAGGGTTCGGTCGGCTTGCTGAAAGGAATCACCACTGGCTCGCTCGCACGCGGTCCGACCTTCAGGTCTGTTAGAACACCCTTCTGGATCTCACGACCGTCCGCCGTCACCGACCAATGCAACTCGAACTCCGAGAGATCCTTGAAGAAATACTTGTTGGTGACCTCCACTTTCCCCGACTTCTGATCGAAGAGCTTGGTCACGATGTCCTGATAGACCCGCTTCACTTCCCAGAAAGCTGGCTTGGGCTCGCGGTTTGCAAACACCACGCCCTTGAGGATGAAGAGTCCGTCGTTGGGCTTGTCGCCGAAATTTCCTCCATAGGCCTGGAACTTCATCCAGCCGGGCTCGGGCTTGCCGCGTGCCAGATCGACGGTCACCACGCCATTGGCCTCCTTTGCATGGATCGACTGGTCCTGCCATTCCGAGACGGAGGCCCCGAGGATGTGATCGCTCGATTCGATCGCTTTCCAATAGTCGGCCAGATTGCCCAACGCATTGTTCATCGAGTGGGCATACCCACAGATATAGAATGGCTTCTTGCGGGTCTTCTCCGCTGCGAGTTTCGTGACCGAATCGACGTCCGGATAGATCGTGGTGTCGAGGTCCACGAGGTCACTGTTGCGCTCGTAATGATCCGGCCGCGAGGTGTCGATGGCCTTCAAGGCTTCATGGGCCGCCTGGAAGTTTGCTCCCGGTCCCGCTTCGTTTCCAAGCGACCAGAGGATGATCGAGGGATGGTTCTTGTCGCGCTGCACCATGTTCACCACGCGATCCACATGCGCCGCCTTCCATTCGGGCGGATGGGAAAGCGATTGCCCTCCATCGGAATAGCCGTGCGACTCGATGTTCGCCTCATCCAACAGATAGATCCCGTGTTGATCACATAACTCATACCAATAGGGATCGTTCGGATAGTGGCTGGTGCGGACGTGATTGATGTTCGCCTCCTTGAGTCGGCGGATGTCGGCCAGCATGCGTTCGCGGCTGACCGCGTGTCCGGTGTCGGGCTCCATCTCGTGGCGGTTCGCGCCCTTGAGCTTGATGGGCTTGCCATTGACGAGAAAGACCCCGTCCTTGATCACAATCTTGCGGAAGCCGGTGCGGATCGACACGGCCTCCAACGTGCTGCCATGGCTGCTTTCAATCAGCAAGGTGTAGAGATTCGGGGTTTCAGCCGTCCACTTCAGCGGATTCTTCACGGTCAGATTGGCCACAAGCGCCTGCTCCTTTCCGGCGGCGAGAGTTCCCTTGGACTCCATCGTCTGGCTGGCGACTTCGTTTCCTGCGGAGTCCAGCAGCGTCAACTTGAGTTGAGAAAGCCCCACCTCCGATTCACCGAGATTGCGAACGGTGGTCGTCACTTTCAGGGAACCATCCTGGTAGGCTGCGTCGAGGTCGGGCAGCGCGAAGACATCTCGGATCTGGAGTTTCGGCGTCGCATTGAGGAACACGCTGCGGAAGATCCCGCTCAGCCGCCACATGTCCTGGCACTCGAGGTAGCTGCCATCCGAGTAACGATACACCTCGGCCGCGATCACATTTTCGCCCGGCACCAGCAGCTTCGAAATGTTGAACGCGGCGGTCGTGCGGCTGTCCTTGCTGAAGCCGACATAGCGGCCATTGATCCAGAGATAGAAGAACGAGTCCACGCCCTCGAAGTTCACGAACACCTCGCGATCCTTCCATGTCTCGGGAACCGTAAAGGTCCGACGGTAACTGCCCACCGGATTACGGGCCTTGAACGCAGGCCAGCCGAAAGGAGGCTCGCCCATGACCTTCGGCCAGTCTCGTTTGAAAGTGTAGGACTGGTTCGAGTAGATCGGCGTATCGTAGCCCTCAAGCTGCCAGTTCGAAGGCACCTTGATTTCCTTCCACGAGGTGACGTCGAATTCGGGCCTGTGGAAATCCTTCGGCCGCTCATGGGGATTGCCGACCCAGTTGAACTTCCAGTTGCCATCCAGCGTCCGAAACCACGCCGAGTCCTCGCGTTTCCCCTTCTTCGCGGCTTCCAGATCCGGAAACGATACGAAACTCGCTCGTGGGGCTTCCTTGCGCAGCGAAAGGGTCTGCTCCTGCTGCCACTCCTTGCCGCTCGGGGCGTCCTGGGCACGGGACATCGACAGGAATGCCAAACCGATCAACGCCAGAGGTCTTACCATACCCTTGCAGGTTGAGCGGATGTTGCCTTCGCTGCAAGCCCTCACCTCCGGCAAGGTTCAGGTTTCCATCAACGACGGAGCTGGAGGAGATGATCCCGCAGGGCAAGCACCGCCGCGTCCTCCAGCGTCTCATGTCCGGGCATGTCCGTGCCGGGAAGTCCGAACTTGATCACACGGGCAATCCTCAGACCCAATTCATCGCCCGCCGGCGTCCAAGCGAAAGGGCCTGCTACGAGATTCGCCGGAGGACGTTGGAATTTTCCGGCAAGACGGCCATTTCCCAATCCTTCCTCGCCGTGACACATCGCGCAATGAGTGGAAAAGAGGGCACGCCCATTCGATCCGGCGGCAACTGCGGAAGGAGTCCAGCTTGAGGCCTTGGTGATGATCGCAGGAATCTGCCCGACCCCGGACTGCCTCAGGTAATGAACCAGATCGTCCCCCTTTCCGCCCGACTCGAACAGATGCGCATACGAAGGCATCCGGCTATCCGGAACCAGACTACGCGGGTCGATGAAATGCTGCCTCAACCACGCCTCGGAACGGCGGCCACCAACGTTGCTCAAATCCGGACCCTGACGACGATTTCCGATCAGCACCGGCTGCCCCTTCAGCACCTCTTCCGGACTTCTAACAGGCCCCCAAAGCTCTTCGTCGCGTGAAGCCGGCCGGACATACTGCGAGTGGCAGTGAATGCACCCTTCGGAAACATAAACCTGACGCCCGCGCGCGATCCGATCCGGCTCGATTTGTTTCTCCGACAGGGCGATCCATCCAGTCGCGCCGATGGCTGCCAGGATGAGCAGGACTCTCCAGTTCGGCAGCGTGAAAACCGTCCCGACCAGAACCACCACTCCAGCCGCCATCAGAAATCCTCCCGGCACCCGCTGCAACGACTCCACCATCCCGATGCCATTCGCGGATCCGATCCAGCCCGCGATCCCGAACAACCACGCCGCCCGTGAGGCAGTGCTGCGCCCCTTGGAGCCAAGCCGTTCCGCCAGTAGCCCTGGCCAGGCGACCAAGACAGTCGAGTAGAGCGAAACCCCCGCCGGATAAATCCAGCCTGCCCACTCACGGGTGGAGGCCTCATTCACCCACCAACCTGCCAGCGCCAGCAAGGCCCAGGCCGTCGCGCAGAGCGATTTCCAACCGCCATTCGAAAGCCAGAATCCCGCCAGGATTGCGACCGAGAAATGCACCGCCGCATTCCGCCAGAGGCGCTCCGGCCCCCAGGTTCCGTCCTTCAACTCGGGCGCGTGCTGAATGACATAGAATGCCGCCGAGTCCATCCAGACGAGAGCTCCAAAGACCAGGATCGCGCGCCATGGGACCGACTTCGCGCCGGGCGTCATTCCCTGAGAATCCTGAAGCTTGGCTCCTGCGAGAGCTGCCACCGTCGCCAAGGCAGCAGAGATCGAAGCCTGCAAGGCTGGCGGAGCCGTGAAGATCAGTGGGATGTTGCAGAATCCATATGCCAGCCCTGTCCCAAGTCCGACCCATAGGCAGCCACGCTTCGGCTCCAGGTTCCCCCCGATCAACGAAGCGAGACAGACCGTCGCAGTCCCCAATGAGCATCCCATGACCAGCGAGAGAATCGCAAACAGGATCGTCGAATCTGTTAGACTGCTGCACCTGGCCACGATCACACACCCCACCATCGCCGTGATGAACGCGGTTCGGCCGGCTTTTCCTGATCGCGACACCACGAAGCCCGACACCACACCGCCAAGCGCCATCATCGCGAGCACCGCCTTCAACCCCTGGCCACTGACCTTCGCCTGCAGCAGTTCGAGGAAGGCGAACTGCGCAAACAGCAGGAAATACGCATAAACCCCGGCCACCGCCAGCGTCACCGCGATCCCGGATGACCACTTCCGATTCATGCCAGTGCGCGACGCTTCAAGGCGATCCACTGCACCAGTGCCACCAAGGCGTCGGTTGCCGCCACCGTGCTCCATCCGGCGGACAAACCGCCTGTTAGAATTCGGGATGTTAGAAACAGGGCAATGAGGATCCTCACCAGCGCAGTCATCTTCCAGACCATCTCCCGAGCGCCCTTGTCACGATCGTTGGCCGGATGACGGATCGCCCAACCGTAGGCCAGGCCGGTGGAAAGCACGAAGGCACCGATCCACGATTGGTAGGGCAGCACCTCGGTCGGCACAGAGAGCCCCATCAGTTTCAAGGTCATGGCAGGTGAGAAGATCAGCAGCAATCCGGTGCAGGCATCCATCGCCCCCACGGCGGCGCTCCACCAGGAGATCCAGGCGGCTGGCTTGTGATTGATAGGAAGGTTCATGATTCGTCGGATTTCAAAAGACTGCCACGCCACCACCGCATGGCGATGGCGAGCATGACCAGACCGCAGAGCAGGCGGATGAAAAAGGCCACCTCGCGCCAAAGCGGCTGGCCTTCGATCCAGGAGAATGAGCCGCCTTCCAACCAGCCGCACAGCATCAGCACCACCACGTGCAGGCCCACCGCTGCATTCCAGAGCCAGCCACCTCGCGACAGCGCAGCCGCCACCTTGTCGCCACCTAACAGCGTCAGCAGGAGCAGCCCGAAAGACGAAGTGAATCCCGCCATCGCCAAATGCGCATGGGCGACGAGACCGTTGGTGAACTTCATCCGATCGAGCACTCCGGGGAGAAACTCCAACCAGCCCGCGATCACCAGCACGGCCCACCAGACCAGCATCGAGCGTTTCCAGAACACCGAACGCTCCGGCCATTCAAAGTTTCTCCACTCGCGCGAAATCCACCCAATCCACGGGAGCAGCAATCCAAGACCCACGATCTGCGGCAGCGTGAAATGCGAACCGCCTCTCGCTTCCAGAACCATGAACGCCATGAACTCGGCAACAAACACCCACCAAAGCCACTTCCAGGAGGGGCTCTTGCGGACAAGGCCCAGGGATAACGGCAGGATCAGCAGTAGCGCGACCACGGACAGCGTCGAGCCTAACAGACTCGCGCCGGTCGGTCCTCCAGTCGTCTTGTCTATCGGCGG
>JAIYDT010000278.1 GCA_027487355.1 Verrucomicrobiaceae bacterium | reverse complement strand
CGCATCCAGGGGTTCTCGGATGTCTTTGGTTGCACTGCGCGGCCTGGCCACCTGGCCATTCGGGCTTATGGCTCGATGACGACAATCCGCAGGAACGCGCGGTTGCCACTGGGCGGGGTGTATCTGGCGGTGCGGGTGGTCCCGACGGTCTGGGTGGTGACGCCCGATGTCGTCCAGTTCTGCAGATTGGTGCTGGCCTCCACCCGGTAGATCAACTCGGGGCGGATCGCCTGGAAGGTGAGCGACACAGCGGCCCCGCTGACGGAGACGGCCGAGGTGGGTGACACGGACGGCGTGAACGGATTCAAGTTGAAGGCATACTTCGCGAGGTTGTTCAGGCCATCGCCAGCGGGGGCGGCGGCGAGGCCGGAGATGGCTGGGTTGCGCAGTTGCGGCGCGGTGAAGTTGGCCACGCGCCATGCATCGATCGAAGGGATGGTGTTGATGGTGAGGCTGCGGGTGTCCGAGTAGAAGGGATTGCCGTTGTAAATCGCCTGAAGCCTGTAGAGCCGACCGGTGAGCGTGAGGTCCACGGGGTTGATGGTCAGGGTGAGTCCGCTGACGCCGGAGTAAGGCGCGGTATCGGGGAGGTTCGTCCACTCGGTGCCGTCGAGTGAGGTTTGCCAGACGGCGGAGTAGGCACCGGGGGACTGGATGGTGGCGGTGAGAGTGGTGGATTGGCCGACATTGCCGACAAGCGTGATGGGGGAAATACTGCGAATGATGCTCCGGGTGAGGTTGAGCGTGACGTCGGCGGTGGTGACGACGGCATTGGCGGAGAACTGGCCCGGACCGTAGAAGGCATCGACAAAAATGGTCCAGTTGCCGGCGACGACCGGCAGGGAGTAACTGCCGAGACCGTTGGTCATGGAGGAGGCGGAATAGGTGACGCCGCCGATCGTGGCCTGGGCGAAAATCCCGGTGTTCGGGATGGGCTGGAGATCGGAGTCGCGCACGAGGCCGGAGATGGTGCTGGTGCCGGAAAGGCCGGCGAGGTTCACGCCAGTGAGGGTCTCGTTCTCAGCAACGGTGCGGGTGAGGCTGGGCGCGACGAGGTGGTGGGCCGAGATGCTCTCGGCATCGAGCTGGATGTTCCAGGTGCCGGCAACGAGCGGGAGGGTGTAGTCGCCGTTGATGTCGGTGCGGGTGCCGATGTAGGAGGGCACGCCAGGGATGGGGGGATTGGGACTGGCACCGAGGCCGACGTTGGCGAGAGGCACACCGTCCTTGGTGACGCGCCCACGGATGACGGCATTGACGGCGATGGCGGAGAGGTTGACCTCGACAGCCTGTCCGGCAAGCAGCACGACGGACGCTGGCGACGGGGGGATGAAGGAGGAGAAATCGTTGTTATCCGTGGCGCCGGCGGACCAGTTTTGCCCCGGGGCAATGGCGGCTCCGGTCACCGGCAGGTAGAAGCGGCCGTCGGAATCGGTCAGGGCATTGCTGCGCAGGCCCGAGCCGCCATCGAGGTTGGCGAACATTTCGTAGTTCACCAGGGGCGTGACGCCGTTCAGCAAGCGCCCGTAGATCAACGCGGTCGCCCGGGTCTGGGCGAAGTTCGTCGTCTGGCTGGTGGTGGTCGTATCGACGACACGTGACTCGTTATCGACGAGGTGGCCCACCTGACCGAGGGTGAGTTCGGAAACATCCACGCCCCACTGCCTGGCCGTTACGCCGAAACTGAAATTGCCGTCCGGGTCGGTAAACACGAGGGCGATGCCGTCGTCAGATTGGGCGAACATCTGTTGAGCGCGCAACGGGGCACCGTTGGCGGCGCTGGTGACCCGGCCGGAGAGGGTGCGGGTGGCGGCAACGAGGGAAATGTCGGACGCGGCGGGCACGCCGGTGACAAGGTCGGCCGAGCCGAAGGCGCTGACAAAGCCAGACTTGAACGCCAGGAAGTTATAGGGCCCGGACGCTGGGGCATACAGGGTGTAGTTTCCGGCCGCATCGGAAACCGCGCCGTTGAGAAACTGGGCATTTTCGCCCCCGCCGAGCAGCGCAACCACGGCGTGCGGAACCGCGACTCCGCCGGAACGGGTCACGCCCGAGACGAGCGTCGTGGTGGTGGGGTTGGTGATCGCAAACGGCTGCACGATCGGGGCGAACGCGCCGGATGACGACGAAAGGCGCACCAGGTAGCCGGCCGCGACGCGACCGATCTCGGAGGACCTTTGGAGGGTGAAGCGTGTAGTGATTGCACCATTGGCGGTGAGATCCTCGTCACCTGGAATGTTTGGAATGGCGATGCCGCTGAACGAGGCGACCTGGCCATCGGTGATATCAACATCCAGCACGGCGGGGTCGGTGGGATCGATCACGCCGTCGGCGTCGAGATCAAGAAAGCGCTGCACCCGCACGGTGGAGCCGGAAGGCACGCCGCCGATCGAGAGGGTGACGGGCGACGTGGCACTGGAGGAAAGGGTGGCGGGGGAGACCGTCAAGCTGGCCGTCTGGGTCGGTGCCGCGAAAACCCGCAAGGTGGCGGCATAACTCGTGACCGTGCCGCCCGCGTTGGTGATGAGTGCGCGGTATTGGTGGTTGTCCTGCCCGAGGGAGGGCGAGAGTACGGTGACGCGCGCCGTGGTGACACCGGAGTGAGCGGTGTCGTTGACAAGATCGTTCCAGCCGGAACCGGTGTTGCGCTGCCATTGAAAGGTCGGGGTCGGCGTGCCCGTCGCCACCACCTCGAAGGTCGCACTCGGGTCAACTGCAAACGCGACGGTGCTGGTGGGCGGGGTAAGGAGCAGAGGCTGTGCGAACCCGACCAAGGGAGCGAGCAGCAAGGTCGAAGCCAATAACAATGGGAGGGAAGGACGCATGGTTGGAGGGGTTAGGGAAACAAACGGGATAGACTGATAGGAATTTCCTGATGGAATAAAGGGCGATGAGAGAGTCGGTGACCGGACCGGAGGCGGGGAAAGTGGGGAGGAAGAAGTACTTCGGTGTCTAGGATGGCGGTGGTTCGTGATATGAAATCCCCGCGTTATCGCGATATCAGGTGGTTTCGAGAGAAATCACCCCAAGGTTCAATTGCCGCGACGGTAGCTTTCCGGACCGCTTTGCCAAGATCTTTTGGCCAGGGGCCTTGATGAACTGAAAGACAGGCGGGGCGTCCGTGCTCCTCAGTCAGGTGATTCGAGTTGCAGGATGCGACCCTCGTCGAGCGGGACTTCGGGGGCTTTCCACGCTGGGCGATGGACGAATCCAGTCGTGAAGATGGCCGGGCAAGCCCGGAAGGAGCGAAGGGCCGACAGCGGTAGGCGTGGCTGAAGTCGTTTCCGCCCGGACGGTCGTCTTGCGGATTGAATCAGGCGTGGATGGACTTTTTCACGTTGGAGGGAATCCTCCGCGTCCAATCATGAGGGCTGGCATGGCAAACCTTCGGTGGGGTGGATGGCCGCTTCGATCCACATCATGCCGCGATGCCTGCACCCCAGGAAGGAACGGATGGATTGCATGAACCCTCGGGGGAGATAAATGAAGACATACCCTCAACTTCACCGTGTGCCATCACACCCTCGCGCATGTTCGAACGCTGAGGCTCAAGGTTTGGCAAGAGTCTTCTTGCGGATGACATCAAAGCGTCCACGCATGTCCTCGGCAGTGCCGATGGTGAGATGGATCTTGTAATCGTGTCGGAAGCCGGGAGTGATCGCGAGGGTCTGGATTGGCGCGAAGTAGGAACAGCCACCGCCTTCAGGACCTGGAGGTCCCGGATGGCGATAGCACGTGATGCGTCCGGTGCCGGGGAAATAGACGCCGAGTCCACGGCCATCCTGACCGACAAAGCCGGCCCATTCCTCGTCGGTCTTGCGGGATTCATTCGGCCAGCCGGGAGTGTCCTTTTTCAAGGCAGCACCGGTCCAGGGCTTGTCTCCGGTGTAATAGACGAGCTCCGGAAGCGCATAGTCCATGAAGACGGCGGGCAGTTCCTGATGGGTGGCGGGGTGGACGGTCTTTCCCTCATAGGCAAAGCGGAAGCGGATGGTGGCGACGGGACCGTCGAGAGTGATCCATTCCTCCATCCGGCATTCCTCGAGCAACTGTCCGCCGGCCCAGTTGATGGGGATGCTCTTCACGTAGAGCGACTGGTCGGTGACCTTCGACTCGAGAACCTTGGCGGGAGCGCCCTGATAGTGGCCGCCCTGCACGGGATTCCAGCGCCAGGGTTTCTTGTTCCAAACGGATCCATCGGATGCTCCGTAATACGACTGCTGCACGAAGCGGCCTCGGTCGGCGTGGTTGAGGAGGTTCTTTCCATCCGGGAGTTCGCTGAACCAGAAGATCGAGCCGCCGGAGGTCATGTCCACGCCGATCTTGACCTTGCCGTTGGAAAGGAACTTCGGATCGGAGGCCACCTTGGGATCAGCGGCCCGAGCGAGGAGACAGGTGAGGGAAAGCAGGACAAGTGAACGCATGACGGTGGGACGATGGGGGCTGAAAACGAAGGCCGGAGTCGCCTCGGGTGAAGCGCTCCGGCCGACGGGAGGTCAGGAAGCTACTGGACCATTCAGGGGGCTGTTTCAATCTTCACGCGGAGGAAGCCCTTTCCGCCGAGCCCTTCCGAGGCATCGAGCTTGAAGGTGCGGTACTCCCAGGAGGTGCCTGCGAGGGAAGGCAGACCGGGTGCGGTGTCGGAGGCACTGCCGATGACCGAGACCGGGCTGGCGAAGCCGGAGAGGTCAACCGAGCCCTGGACGGTGTAGATGACTCCATCCACGGTGGCGGTCTGAGCGCCTCCCGCACCGCTGGTGAACGTCGCACCATCGCGCACGGCGAGGGTGTAGGTCAGTTCATTTCCTGCGGGGGCGGAAGCGTCCTGGATGAGGGTGGTGCTGAGGCCGTTGTTGGAGCCGCTGGTGGGATTGCCGTTGAGGGCGAACTCCACGATGTTCTTCACGCCATCGCCATCGGGATCCGCCTCGGGGAGGGCATCGCCGCCGGTGAGGCTGTAGGTGGTGCCGGTCCAGGTCGAGAAGGGGCTGGTAGTGGCGGAGACGAGCGCGATGTTGTTGGAGCTGACGCCGTCGTTGTAGGCGTAGTTGAGCGTGTAGCCGCTTGGCAGGCCGGTCACGCTGGTGAAGGCGCTGCCGGTCAACGTTCCGTAACTGGCCAGCACGTAAACGGGCAGGGTTGCGCCGCTGCCGGGCGTGGTGATGTCGAGGTTCAGGTTGCTGAT
>JAIYDT010000173.1 GCA_027487355.1 Verrucomicrobiaceae bacterium | reverse complement strand
GGGCGGACGATTCCCACCGTAGATCCCGAAAGGGCGGGGGCCTGCTTGGTTTGATCGGGCCGACCGATGTAAAACGAAGCCACCAGCGACAAGAGGCCGACGAGGAGTAAAACCTGATGGCGTCGGGTCATCGCGGATCAGAGGAACGCCAGATTCGCGGACGACTGGGTGAAGGGATTGTCGAAGCGGCCGAGGTTCGGGAAAATGGCTCCGATCTCGTTGCTCCCCGCGCCCATCCAGGAGGTGAGCACGGACGAGTATTGATCGACCGAGGTCCCCGGAATCCATCGGCCGCGGCTTGACCCGGCATCGAGCGAACCGGTGACCGCGCCGGTTTTCAAGCTCGGGAAATGGCCGTAGATGTCGCCGCCATGAACCGCGCCGCCCATCACCACTGCGTGGCCGCCCCAGCCGTGATCGGAGCCGGCCTTGGTGGCGTCGGTGTTGTTGGCAGTGAGCGTGCGGTTGAAATCGGAGGCGGTGAAGGTGACGACGTCATTCCAAACCCCGAGGGCCTGGAGCGTGTCGTGGAAGGCCTTGAGTCCGTTCGAAAGCTCCGTCACCAGATTGCCATGGGAGGTGAGCAGGGTCTGATGGGTGTCGTATCCGCCGACCTGGCAGAAGAAGATCTGGCGGTTGTTGCCGAGGACGTTGCGACCGGCGATGAGCTTGGCGATCATCTTGAGCTGACCGCCGAGCGAGGCCGTGGTGCCGGTGAAGAGGGTATCGAAATTCACTCCTGTTGCCGCCGCAGCGGTCAGGGCCGCGCCGACCGTGCCTTCGGTTGCACGGGCGCGGGCGACGATGCGGTTGTATTCCTCTTCATGAAGGTTCGAGTGGGTCAGCTTCATGATGTCCTCGAAGGCCTTGAGGCGCCGGGCCTGGTCCGAGTTCTTATAGACCCCGTTTGCATCCAGCGCGAGATCGTAGGGATTGTTGTCAGAGTTGGAACTGTTGAAGCCGCTGAGTGGAACCGTCCCCGAGGAATTGACGACATACTGGGTCACCTGACCCGAGGTGCCGACCTGGAAGGAATTGATTCCAGCCAGCGAGATCGACATTGAAACCTTCGAGCCGCCGCTGCTGTTGTACGAGGAATTCAGTAGATCCGCCGCACGTCCTCCCCAGCCGGAGGTGAAGGGCCGATCGGAGACGGACGACTGCCACTGCGTCTGCTGGTCGGAGTGGGAAAACAACTGCGGCGGCAGGGGGATCGCTCCGCTGAGGTACTCGGTCCGGCTGGCGACCGGAAAGGCGAGCGTGCCAACGTTGCTGATGAAGGCGAGTTTCTCCTCATTGAAGAGTGTGGCGAGGGCTGCGGCATTGGGATGCACGCCCATCGGATGAAACACGCCACCGTGATGGCGGTTGAAGGTCTTGGTGGTGGCCGGGACGTTCAGCGGCGCGAGCGTGGTGCGATCAAGCGCGAGTACTCCGCGACCGGTCTGGTAATCCGCCCGCAGCCCGCTGCTGGCGGGATCTCCGGAAGGCACGAGCAGGTTGTTGGAATCATGGCCGCCGTTCAGGAAGAGGCAGACAAGGGCCTTGTAGCCTCCATTTCCCGGACCCTGGGCCATGGCGGCGGTCATCAGTCGCATCTGGGCGAGGGCGTTGACCAGACCGGTGACTCCGAGCGAGGCACAAGCGGACTGACGGAGGAAATCGCGCCGTGTCCGGAGGTCTTCCTTTTGGTGTTTTTTCATGACGACGGAAGAAGGTTCTATTTCTGGATCACGCACTCCGGCGAGGACATCACCAGCCACAACGCGGTCCGGATGCGGTCGCGCATGTAGGCGGCTTGATTGCTTGAACTGTTCGAGCTGTTGCTTGAGGCGGAGATGGAGGCGACGGCATCAAGGATGAGCTTTCGCGGCTTTCCGGGAGTGTTGCCGTAGCGGGCGTTGAGGCCACCGGCGCAGAGCAGAAGGTCGATCCGGTCCACCACGGCGGTGCAGGCCTCGGCGATCTTGGTGGAGTTGTTGAAGGCGCCGATGTCGAGGTTGGTGAACAGGCCATCACCATTCACATCAACGACCGCCATGTAGAGCGCGTTGAGTGGTGTCACGTCGATGAGCACGTTGTGGGCGCTGGTTCCGTAGTTGTAAGGTGCCAGGTTCTGATCGATCAGGCTCGAGACGCTGGGAGTGCTCGCAATGGTGGAGTTATAGAGGAAATTAGTGCTCAGGATCACGGTGTTCTCGTTGGCGAGTTGAAGCTCGGGCGAGTTGAGTCCGTTGGCAGCCAGCAGCCCGGCGGGCGAATAGTCGGGAAGGAACCAGTTGAAGACGGTGGGCGCGGCCAGCGGGCTTTGGCCAAGCGCGGAGGTGCTGTTGTTGAGACGTGGACGCGTGGTGCCGACGGGGAACTTCGCCAGCTCCGTGGAAGGGAATCCATACGCGGTCAGGTCGGAAAGCGGGAGCTGCGACTTCGCCCCGAAGGCTCTGAGGAACGCGGTGGCACGGAGGATGGGCTCGCGTGGCTTTCCTGAACTTGCGAGTGAAAGCGCCTCGCTCTGGGAGCGCGCTTCCGGGTCGAGCAGAATGGCTTTCACGACCGCCGGGAAGTTTCCGCCCGAGGAGGTGAACACGCTCGCAACCCGATGGAGATAACCGGCCGAAGGATTCGAGGTGACGAGCCGCTGGATCAGGCGACGGCAGATGAACGGAGCGGTGTTCGGGTGGTTCGAAAGATGGGTGAGCACATCCGCGAGATCCTTTTGTCCGGTCTGGTTGGCCGGCAGTGAAAGACCGATCATCGACTTGGCTCCGGTGTCGTGGTTCGCGGAAAACATTGCCATCGGTGCGGTCCACTGGGACTCGAAGCGCTCGGAGCCGTTGTTGCGGGTGAAGCTGGTGTTGGGAACGACGGTGTTGGAATTCGAGGGATTGTTGTACTGGCTGAACGACCAACCCGTGAACACCCGTGCCATTTCCGTGATGTCGGTCTGCGTGTAGGCGTTGATCGGCAGGCCGTCGCTGCCGAGTTTCAGCGAGCCGTCGGGATGGAGTTGGACCAACCCGATCGAGAAAAGCTGCATGATCTCGCGGGCATAGTTTTCATCGGGCGAGGTCACCACGACCCCGCCAGCGCCGAAGGTCGCCTTGGAATTCCGGAGATGGGAGAGGTAGTAGCCCATCATCGGATGGGTGGAGACGCCTTCCAGCAGGGTGCGATATGAGCCAGAGGCGTTGGTACGAAGCATGTCGTAGTAACTCGCGGCCCCGTAGGAGCGTTCTGCGATCAGGCTGTCGATTTCCGAGATGACGAAAATCTCGCTGAGGGCGAAGGCCACCCGCTGCCGGAGGTGATCGGGCGCATGGAGGGCATGCAGCCACCAGCCGCGGCGGCGGTTGTTGTTGTTCGGATCAAAGGCCGTGGTGAAATTCGGATCATTGGTCGGCAGCGCTGCGCGACTGAGGATTTCCTGCTGGTTCGCGGCCGTGGTGTAGGCGAGCAGCGAGGGCGACGGCACGCTGAACTGCTCGTCGATCCAGGCGCTGTAAGCAGCCATCTGATTCCCACTGGCGGCCGTGACCCTGGCTTGAAGGTCCGCGATCAACGCGGGAGTCGGCCCGAAAGTCGACTGCGTGAGGAAGCGCGCGATGTCGCGATCGAGGGGCGCTCCCGAAAGCGTTCCAACGGACGTGGCAGCGGGCGGAGTCTGGAATGTCGTGGAACCG
>JAIYDT010000408.1 GCA_027487355.1 Verrucomicrobiaceae bacterium | reverse complement strand
TGGGGAAATCCGCTGGTCTATGATCTGATCGACTCCGCTCACGCCCGCGTCTCCAGCGCGGGGCCGGACAAGCAGCGCAACACCGCCTGGGATCTCGGCGTGATGATTGAGCGGGCGACTTCCGATGAACCGGCTTCGGATCAATCGTGGCTCGCCCGTCGCAAGCGTGAGCTCGGGATCGTCGAAGCGGTGAAGCCCGCATCCGGTTTCACCCGCAAGGAGTTCTGCGGTGGCCAGACCAAGCTCGAAGGCGCGGCCTACTTCCGCTTCTTCACCTGGCTGGTGCTTGGCACGACGGTCCTGTTCATTCCGTTCGCGATGCTCTACCGTCCGCGCACCTACCTGCACGATTGAACGAACCTCTTGCTTTTTCAGATACCGTGTTTCTCGATTCCCACGCGCACCTCGCCAGCCATCGGTTCACGGCGGAGGAAATTCCAGAACTCATCGAACGCGCGAAAGAGGCTGGGGTGGATCGCATCGTCACGCTGGTGACGTCGCTCGATGATCTTGAAGCCAACCTCGAAATCGCCGGACGCTTTCCGAAAGTCCATGCCTGCATCGGCATTCATCCCTGTGAGGTTCATGAGGCTCCCGATGATGCTGTCTCACAACTTGCCGCCGTGGTGTCCGATCCTCGGGTCTGCGCGCTTGGGGAAACCGGGCTCGACTACTTTCATCCGGCACCGGAGGGATGGGATGAGGAGCATTTCCGCGAACGGCAGCAAACCTTCCTTCGCCAGCATTTCCAATTGGCCGCTACCTCTGGCCTCAATGTGGTGATCCACACGCGTGACCGCTCGGGCTGCGCCTCGTTCGAGGACGCGCTGACGATCTACGACGACTTCCGTGGATCCGTGCGTGCGGTGTTCCACTGCTTCATCGGACCCTGGAAAAACGCGGAGCGTGTGATCGAACGCGGAGGGCTGGTTTCGTTCGGTGGTGTCTCGACATTCAAGACGGCCCACGAGGTTCGGGACACCATCGCGAACTGTCCGGCAGGTTCGTTCATGTTCGAGACCGACTCTCCCTACCTCGCGCCCGAGCCCCATCGGGGAAAGCGCAACGAACCCGCGTTGATGAGGTTCACAGCGGAACGGATCGCGACGCTGCGGGGCGAGGCAATCAGTGAACTCGCGGCCATGACGAACCGCACCGCTGATGCTTTTTTCAGATTCCGCCAACCTCCTTGAACAAGGCATGCCCTGCGCGGCGTTTCTGTCCGGTGAGGGCCACCGCGTTCGGTCCTTTTCAATCCGCAACCCCCTTGCTATCCCACCGTCATGACACCAATCCGCCTGCTTGCCGTTTCAGCCGCCGCGCTTGCGCTTTCCTCCTGCGCCAACAAGAGCGTTGAGGATGGCTATGACACCTCGAATCCCTACGGTGCCCCACAGGCGGGTGCTGGTCAGGGCACTGCGAATGCTCCTTACCAGCCGGTCAATCCAACCTACGACACGCCTGCCGCGTATGAGGAGAACACCTCTCCATCCGCTCCTGCGCCGGACACCGCCCTGGTGGATCCCGGTTCATTGAAACCCGCGAAGCCTGCCGCCCAGGTCCCGTCTTCGCCGCTGCCGCCCGCCAAGCTCCCGGCAGGCGGAACGGTGCATGTCGTGGTGAAGGGTGACACGCTTGGTGGAATCGCCCGCAAGTATGGAACCACCGTCGCGGCGGTCAAGCAGGCGAACTCGATGACCAGCGACACCGTCGTGCTCGGCAAGAAGCTGCAGATTCCGGCGCGCTGATCCTTTCTCAACCTCGCATTCATCGCGGGCCTCCAGCCGAAAGGTTGCGGGGCCCGAATTTTTTTGGCTCTCCGTCAGATTCGCGTTTCGCTGGAAGGTGTGGGCATTCTGGGACCGCTGAGGACATGGAGTTTGAGGAGGTCGCTGATCGGGGTGGATCCGTCTGGTCTCGCTCAAGCCCCTGCTGCGCACCAAGATGATCTGGACTCGTTTGCGTTCTCCGTTTCCTCAGTGCCTGTGGTCATCAAGCCATCGATTCTCCAACCTGGCTGACGGAGATCGGATTCTTTTCTGGGCAACATGGCCGGTGCAGCCACCACGTCACTCGCCATTGGATTCTGCATCGCGAGGAAACCAAAACCGAGTGATCTAGTACGATGATTCCAGTAGTTCGACGGAGCCGCACTCGACTGTCGGAGTGATTGTAAACTTTTCCGTAAAATCGACAGGAATCAACTTGACGGAATATCGAACTACTAGTTTCATGGTTTCAACCAACAGGGCACATCCAAATGTCGCGGCCAACTCATCCTTCCAATCTCGAACTCCAGGCACTTTCGGTGCTTTGGCACGAAGGACCTTCGACGGTCGCCGCGATTCTCGACACGCTGCCTGATGGAAAAGATCGAGCCTACACCACGGTGCTGTCCGTGATGCAGAGCCTCGAGCGGAAACGGTTGGTCAAGCGGGTACGTGTCGGTCGTGCCCACGTGTATGAGGCGGCCTACTCTCAGGAAATGATCGTCCGTCGAGCGACGCATGATTTTCTAACAAACGCTTTTGGGGGCCGTCTCGGTGAGGCGATCCTCACACTCCTCTCCGCCGGTAATTTGACGCCGGAAGAGAAAACCAACATCGAACGCGAACTCAAACGACACAAAGCCATGGCTGCAAAAAAAACAGCAAAGAAGGCCCCTGCCAAAAAGGCCGCGGCAAAGAAAGCCCCAGCAAAGAAAGCCGCTGCCACGAAGGCTCCGGCCAAAAAGGCTGCTGCAAAGAAAGCCCCAGCAAAGAAGGCTCCGGCCAAGAAAGCTGCTGCTAAGAAGGCCCCAGCGAAGAAGGCTGCCAAGAAGGTAGCCAAGAGCGCCAAGAAGGCCGCCAAGAAGGTCGCCAAGAAGGTGGTCGCCAAGAAGGCTCCGGCGAAGAAGGCCGCTGCCAAGAAGGCGCCCGCCAAGAAGGCCACTGCTGCAAAGGCACCCGCCAAGAAGGCCGCTGCTGAAAAGGCACCCGCCAAGAAAGCCGCTGCGAAGAAGGCTCCGGCCAAGAAAGCTCCAGCCAAGAAGGCAGCAGCGAAGAAGGCCGCCAAGAAGGCCTGATTCTCCATCCGCGAGCCGTCCATTCCGCCGAAAGCGGTAGGCCGGTCGCGTCTGCAAGATGATTTGAAAAGGCGGGGAGTCTCCGGGCTCCCCGCCCTTTTTTTGGCACTGATTTTTTTTGGGTTCCGCGCTAAAAAAGGGATTGCATCGAATCCGGGTGACTTCTAGCGTCCGGCCTCCCGACGGAACGCGCGGTTAGCTCAGTGGTAGAGCATTACCTTGACACGGTAGGGGTCACAGGTTCGAACCCTGTATCGCGCACCATTTTTCTTTCACGAACCGATGCAATGAGTGGTGGAGCCCCGGCTGCCGGAGAGTTGTCCGCCTTGTTGCGGTTGATCGATGACGAGACGCCTGCGGTGCGTGGCCAGGTAGCGGCCAGGTTGGCTGAAACCAACGGTGACCTGAGCGAGACCATCGCCGAGCTGGGCTGGCGATCCAGCGAACGAGACCGCGCCGTGCTCAGTGCGCTGCTGCATCCGGCCCGCGCGGAAATGCTGCGACGTGAGTGGATCGTTCCGGGTTCGCTGGGAGATGACTGGGATTCCTTCGAGCATCTCCTGAGGCTGGTCTCCGATTTCCTCCACGATGGAGTCAGCCTGAGGCAATCCCTGCCGGATGCCCTCGACCTTCTGGCCGAGGAGGCGGAAGAGGGCGGGGCCGCTGGATCCGAGGAGGAACTCTGCGAATTCCTGTTCGCAGGCGGACGATTCCGGGGAGACCGGGAATCCTACTACGATCCCCGTAATTCAGACCTTGGTTACGCCTTGTCGGCGGGAACCTCGAATCCGATCGGTCTCTGTCTGGTGTTCATCCTGATCGCGCGCCGCCTCGACCTTGAGGTTTCCGGGGTTCCCTTTCCGGGGCATTTCCTTTGCCGTTTCCATGTTGAAGGAGAGCCGGTGATCGTTGACTGCTTCGATCATGGCCGACGTCACCCGCTTTCGGTGCTGCTTGCGGAGCATCCCGAGCTTGGGATCCAGCAGAAGAAGGCCTTGAGGACCAGCGCGACGCCCGACGCCATCCTGCAGCGGGTGCTGATGAACCTCTCGTCCGCTTTTTCCGGACTGGGGCGCGAGGAGGATGCCAGGCTCGTCGCCGAGCTGAGGTCGACCATCGGATGACGCGGGCTCAGCCTGCCGATCTCCGTCCGATCTCCTTGCATCGACCTTTCCCACGATAAGGACGATCTGGAAGGTTGGGGATGAGGCCGCGCTCGGGGCCGACGCAGCCCGTGGTTCACGCCGTTCGATGCGACAACCAGGGGCGGTCAACTCCGGCCTGCGACGGGTTTCATCCGTTGATTCAAGTTTGGCGAGCCCGGGGAGGGGTGATGGAACCTGAACAAACCAACTCGATTCGGAGCTTGCCATGTTGCGGATGGCAGTCAGCATCCTGCCCCGCCAAGCTGGGCGGATTGTTTTTCCAGCTAACTTCGGAGCGTCGCGCGTTGTCATGGCTTGGCGTTCCCCAATTGACCACGTGCATGGATACGCCTCCTTTTACCGAACTCGGCCTGACGCCGGAACTACTCGCCGCCATTGAATCGCTCGGATACGAGCGCCCCTCGCCGATCCAGGCGATGTCCATTCCCGTCGCCATGGCGGGTGGTGACCTTCTCGGCCTTTCCCAAACCGGCTCCGGAAAAACCGCAGCCTTTGGTCTGCCGGTGCTGGCCCGCATTGATCTCAAGATCCGGAATCCACAGGCGTTGATCGTCTGCCCGACCCGTGAACTCGCCGTGCAGGTCTGCGAGGAGATCCATCGCCTCGGGGCCAAGATGCGCGGATTGAAAGCAATGCCTGTTTATGGCGGTGCTCCGATGGACCGCCAACTGCGCGCCTTGCATGACGGCGCACACGTTGTTGTCGGCACCCCAGGCCGCTTGCTCGACCACGTGCGTCGTGGATCTTTCGATACCTCTGAAGTGAAGTTCGTGGTCCTCGATGAGGCCGACCGCATGCTCGATCTCGGTTTCCGCGAGGAGATGGAGGAAATGCTCGCCGCCCTGCCGAAGGAGCGCCAGACGATGTTCTTCTCCGCGACGATGAGCGCCGGGGTGAAGCGTCTGATCGATCACTTCGGACGTGAGCCGCAAACCGTCCGCATCGACCAGAAATCGAAGACCGTTTCGACCATCGACCAGTCCTGCATCGAGGTGCGTGAGCGCTCGAAGGTGGAGGTCATTTCCCGACTGCTGGACATCGATCCACCGAAGCTCGCGATCATTTTCTGCAACACCAAGCGTGCAGTCGATGAGTGCACCGAGTCCTTGCTCGCACGTGGCTATCCGGTGGACCGCCTACATGGCGACATCACCCAGCAGATGCGCGAGCGCGTGCTGAAGCGTTTCCGCGAGGGAACGATCGAGGTGCTCGTGGCCACCGACGTGGCGGCCCGTGGACTTGACGTCGAGGACGTCGAAGCGGTGTTCAACTACGACCTGCCGCAGGACCCAGAGGACTACGTCCACCGCATCGGCCGCACCGGTCGTGCCGGGCGCAGCGGCAAGGCGATCAGCTTTGTCTTTGGTCGTGAGATTCATCGCCTGGAGATGATCGAGCGCTACACGCGTCATCCGATCCGCCGCGAGCGCGTTCCGACGCAGGAGCAGGTCGAGGGCAAGGTGGCCGACCAGCTTTTCGACAGCGTGAAGGAGCGTCTCACCAGCGAGAAGTTCACCTCGTATCAGGATCACGTGGACCGCCTTCTCGAACAGGGTTTCACGCCAACCGACATCGCCAGCGCCTTGTTCACGATGCTTCGCGAGTCGAATGGTCGCGAGTTCGGCGAGATCATGGAGGACCGCGAGCCGGTCCAACGCGAGCGTCGTCCCGGACCTCAGGCCCGTGAGGGTCGTCCGGAAATGCGTGAGCCGCGCGAGCCTCGTGGCCCGCGTCCGCCGCGTGGCGATGATTCCGACATGGTGCCGCTGTTCCTTTCCCTCGGGAAAATGCATGGCGTCCGTGCGGGTGAGATCGTCGGCATGCTTTACGGTGAGTCCGGCATGCCGCAGGGCTCGATCGGACAGATCCGTCTGTTCAACAAGCACAGCAGTGTGGACGTGAAGGCGGAGTATGCCGATCGACTCATCCAGGTCATCCGCAATGCCAAGCTGCGTGGTCGTGGATTCGTCCTCGACTACGATCGCGGTCCTGGCGGGCCGGGCGGTCCTGTCTGAGACTGCATTTATCCGGTGCGGGCTCATTCCATTCTTGGACAGCCTCAAGGGCTTGGTCCAAGCTCCACCCATGTCAGCGCAGTCAATCGCAGTCGTGGGTGTTGGAAGGATGGGGGCCAACATGGCCCGTCGTCTGAAGGAAACGGGTCACAGGGTGAGTGCCGTTTATGATGTGCGTCGCGACTCTGCCAAGGCCCTCGCGCAGGAGCTTGGATGCTCGGCTCCCGAATCGCTCAAGGAAGTCACCGCTTCGGCGGATGTCATCCTGACGGTGGTGACTGACAATGCCGCGATGCGTGGAATTTTCGCCCCTGAAGGTGACTCCCTTTTGATTGGAGCGGCTGGCAAGTTCTTCATCAACTGCGCGACGGTGAGTCCCTCGATTCATTTGGAGGTTTCGGCTGCCTGCGACGCCGTTGGGGCCTCGGCCCTTGAAGCTTGCATGGCCTCCAGCATCACGCAGGCGCGAAACGGCACGCTTTATCTCATGGTTGGCGGGTCGGAGAACGTGTTCCTCTCGCTGGAATCAATCCTGAAGGATCTATCTTCCACGATTCAGCGGTTTGGAGGAATCGGCGAGGCGGCAAAGGTGAAGGCGCTGGTCAACATGGTGATGAACATCAACACCGCCGCCCTTGCGGAAGGGCTCGGGCTTGGTGCCGCGATGGGTCTCGATCTTCAGATGTTGAAGATCGTGTTCGCCCAGACTGGAGCGAATTCGAGGGTGCTCGAAACCGATGGCGATGACATGATCGCGCGCGAGCACGACTGTTACTTTTCCGCCGCGCACGCAGCAAAAGACAGCGGGATTGCAAACGAGCTTGCGGTGGAGGCCGGTGTTCCCGTTCCCTTGTCGCACGCCACCGAGCTGCAGTACCGTCGATTGATCTCACTTGGTCTGGGAGAACTCGACAAATCCGGCATCGCGGAGCTTACCTTTCCTGGACGAACTGTTTGACCTCATGAATTTCCCCGAATTTCGAAATCGCGAAGGCGAGAAACTGGACACCGCCTTTCATCCTGGCAGCCGTGAAGGCGTGCTGCTGATCCTCGGTCATGGACTGACCGGCAACAAGGACCGGCCGCTGCTCGTCGAGCTGGCGAAGGGACTTTCCAAGGTCGGCTGGCCCTGCCTCCGGCTTTCATTTGCAGGCAATGGTGACTCGGAAGGCCGCTTCGAGGATGTGACCATCACGAAGGGCACCGAGGATCTTCAGGCGGTGCTCGATGCCATTCCAAGCGGGGTGCAAGTCGCCTACTGCGGCCACAGCATGGGTGGTGCCATCGGCACGCTGACGGCTGCGGCGGATGTCCGCATCCAGGTGCTGATCACGGTATCCGGCATGGTTTACACCGCGAACTTCGTGGAGCGTGAATTCGATGACCTGACTCCCGGTGAGGACGTGATGTGGGAGGATCCGAAGTTTCCGCTGACCCAGGCGTTCATTGACGACCTCACCGACATCGGCGATACCCTCGATGTGGCGCATGAAATTGATGTGCCCTGGCTGCTGGTTCACGGCACTGACGACGACGTCATCCCGATCCTCGACAGCGAGGATGCCTTCGCGACGACGGACACCGTGAAGGAGATCATCGAGATCGATGGGGCCGATCACAGTTTCGACTCGGAAAGCTACCCGCAGGTCATCGATGCGATCGACGCGTGGTTGAACGAGCACCTGAGTTGAG
>JAIYDT010000537.1 GCA_027487355.1 Verrucomicrobiaceae bacterium | reverse complement strand
GCCTTCAGCCAAGGCAAGATCGACGCCACCATCGGAGAGCTTCTCGAAGAGCGCGATGCGGTGAAGGACCTGATCCCGGGCTGATCACTCGCCATGTTTTACGGAAAGCGGCCGTCGGGAAACCGGCGGCCGTTTTCATTTCCAGTGGACGCACCGCTTGCATGCGTCGCCGTCCTTTTCCACAGTCCCCGCAACCGATGTCGCAGCCACTAGTCATTGCCGGTCGTGAGTTCAGCTCACGCCTCATGCTCGGAACGGGAAAATTTCCGTCCAACGAATCGATGCGCGATGCCCTCGCGGCCAGCGGCACCGGCATCGTGACCGTGGCCCTGCGCCGTGCCGACCTTTCCGGAAAGCATGACCCCTACGCCAACATCCTCGAGTTCGTGGATGCGGAAAGGTATCTCATCCTGCCCAACACCAGCGGCGCGATGAATGCCGAGGAGGCCGTGCGACTCGCCCGTCTCGCGGCGGCGGCGGGCCTTCCGAAGTGGGTGAAGCTGGAGATCCATCCGGACCCGACCTACCTGCTGCCCGATCCGATCGAAACGCTGAAGGCCGCCGAGATTCTCGTGAACGAAGGCTTCACCGTGCTGCCGTACATCAATGCCGATCCGGTCCTCGCCAAGCGTCTCCAGGAAGTCGGCGTCGCGACGGTCATGCCGCTCGGTGCGCCCATCGGAAGCAACCGCGGCATTTCCACGCGCGATCAGATCCGCATCATCATCGAGCAGGCCACCGTGCCGGTCGTGGTCGATGCCGGCATCGGAGCGCCCAGTCATGCGGCCGAAGCAATGGAGCTCGGTGCCGATGCGGTGCTGGTGAATACGGCGATCGCCATTGCCAGTGATCCCGTTCGCATGGCCCAGGCCTTCAGGAAAGCAGTCGAAGCCGGACGCGAGGCCTTCGAACTCGGACTGCCCGAGGCCGGGGATCGCGCCATCGCGACGAGCCCGCTCACGGGCTTTCTTTCCTGAGCGGGATCGAGACGCGCTTCGTCTCCTCCTTCGCGCCGATCTCCAGCGGCACCACGGAGGCTCCGGAAGCGTAAACCTGATAGAGCTGGCCGCGCTTCACCTTGACCGTGAAGTAACGGTTCGCATCATCTGTTAGAGAGGGGCTCTTTCCGGTTGCCGTGACGACATCGCCCTGCATCACCTTCAGATCGACTGGCTCACGTTTCCCTTCTGAGGTGACCTCGATCCGCAGCTCGCATTCCTCCGGGGCAGGCAGGGTTTTCGCTCCGAGGGCGAGGTAACGCTCAGTCACTTCCACGCCCGGCACCGAGCTGTCCTTCAAGTCCCAGATCATCGGGAAATGATGACCGGTTTTCTTCCACGACGTCGCGTAGATGCCATGCACGACACTGCCTTTGATCGCACGCGCGGCATCCGGCAGCATCCAGCCGTGGTCAAAGCCGGCCTGGTCCGGATTGTATTCGGTGAACTGCCAGGTCTTCGTTTCGGGAAGCCAGAGCTCGACCCAGTTGTGGTTGCCCTCCTTGGTGGTCCACATCGCCGTGCCGACGATGCGTGCCGGGATGCAGACGCTGCGCAGGGCATCGGTCAGCAGGATCGAAAGCCCGCTACACGAGGCCAGCTTCAGCTCGATCGACTCCGCCGGTCCCTGGTTTGCAGCGCGACGCTTCGTGCTGTATTTCACGCCGAGTTCCTTCTCGATTCCGGCCGTCAGCTTCACGGCGGCTTCGGTTGCGTTCTTGCAACCCTCGACCTGCTTGCGGAAGCGGTTCAGAAAGCCCTCGCGCCAGTCGTCGCGTGATTCATCGAGGGTGGCGTAGGGCAGCACATCGTTGAGGAAAATTTCCTCCGGGATGTCCTTTCCCCAGGGAAACTCGTTTCTCGCCTGAACAGCCAGGGTGACGTTCTTCGCCAGGAATTCCGGCGAGAGTTTTTCAACGTCACGATCCGGAAGGTGATCCACGAGAAAGGTTGCTGCCGTCTGGTGATCGGAGGAAACCAGTTTCAAGGTTGCTGCCTTCAGGTCTTCACGGGGACCGGCAAACGCGACCGGCATCCACAGGCATGAGATCAGGAAAACAAATCGCATGACCGCCTCAAACCATGTCGCGCTTACGCCGGCAAGAACTTCCACGAGTCACCGGGAAAAATGAAGAAATCCCGACCGGATGGCTCCGGGCTGTGAGGATTTTGCTCTTGGCGGGAGGCTCCTGAAACAGCCGTTGGGCCGGACCGGAGTGCGGGGAAAGGGGGGGACTCTTTCACTTTCGATTCCATGCCGGTTTATCCTGGCGCCTTCATCCTATCCCGTTCAGTCGATGGACTTGGCGAAAGAATAGGTGCAGACGGGAAGACTGCTCGAACGGGTGGATGTTACGATGCGAGGGCTGCCCCCGGTCACGCGACTGCGGAGTCTTCTTTTTCCAACGCGCCAAGCCCTTTTCCCACTGCGGAGGCATCCATCTCCACTGCGACGCCTCGAAAATCATCCGTTTTCAGATCAATTCCCACCGCGAAACTACCGATTTCCACCGCGAACCGATATTTTTCCACCGCGTAAAAGCCAAATTCCACCGCGATGTCGCGATTTTCCATGGTTTTCCCAGCATTCCCCAACGCGGAGCCTCGATTCTCCACCGCGGTGGCTTGTTTTGCCGGAAAAGTGCCAGAAATCGCCCTCGATTACCGGGAAGTTTCGACCCAACAGAAAAAGGCGGTGAATTCCGCAACGGAATCTCCAACAAAACGTCTCTCATTTCGCAGAAAACCAGTATGAGCGATCCATCTACCACTTCATCCGAGTCCACTCCACCCGTCGCCCTCAGTGAGGTGGACCTCAGTG
>JAIYDT010000005.1 GCA_027487355.1 Verrucomicrobiaceae bacterium | reverse complement strand
CTCGCCGAGATCGCCAGACTCGTCGACGCCGGCGAGCTCAAGCCGATCCTCGGAAACACCCTCCACCCCATCTCCCCGGAAACCCTCCGCGAAGCCCACGCCGCGATGGAGGCGGGAGTCGCACTTGGCAAATGGACGCTCGAAGGGTGGGGCGATTGTTAAAAGTTAAAGGTTAAGAGTGATTGGTTCCGACTCCCTCTAACAAATAACTCATCACCAATAGCCCCTAACTATGCCCGCTCACGCCGAGACCTTCGACCTCCGCACCCGTGGCAAGGGGACATATGAGATCACCCGCGAGATTGCGGGGATTGTCTCGCGGTCCGGGATCACCACGGGCACGGTGACGGTTTTCGTGAAACACACCAGCGCCAGCCTGGTAATCATGGAGAACGCCGATCCCAGTGCGCGACGTGACCTGGAGGTCTTCTTTGAAAAGCTCGTGCCGGAGGACACGCCATGGTTCGTCCACACCATGGAGGGGCCCGACGACATGCCCAGCCACATCCGCATGACCCTGACCCGCACCAGCGAGGTCATCCCCGTGATGAACGGCCACATGACCCTCGGCACCTGGCAGGGCATCTTCCTCTTCGAACACCGCCGCGCCCCGCATCACCGGGAGATCGCCGTCATTGTGGTCGGAGACTGAGTCGCTCCTTGGTATATCCTCTAATCAACCTTCCAAGATCAACAACCTGTCCGTCGTGGTCTGGTAGAAGTTGGATACTCAACCGTCATGCCATCCTGCATCGGCATTTTATGGACACGGCGGAAAGATTCCGCCGCCCTCTATTGCCTCGGCCCCTCCATGAGGGCATCTACTTTGAAATGTCAGCCCCGGCAGGTCGTCGTGGAGGATCGCCCACCAAGGGTCACGACACCAACCCCAAGATCCAAGAAAATCGTTGTGAAACAAGGGATTTCGGCCATGATTGAGCTAGTGAAACTCAGCCGATCACAAGCATCAAGATGCGATTGGCAAAACCTGTTCGCAAAGAAATGATCCCAGATTACAGCACCTTTTCTGAAGTCCCATTGCTTGGCGCTATCGCGGCACTCAAGCCCATGAGCTACGTGATGCGGATCGGACTCGCGATGTTGGCATTTGGCGCGGCCATGAACGTCGACAAGGTGATTGCGCGAGTGATCGGTTTCGTGTGGCTCCTTGTTACTGGCGCACTGCTGTTGTTTGTCGGGATTCAGAATGGCACCATCGTCGATATCCTGCTTGGCATCGCAGCGCTGGCGGCATCTGCTTACTCATGGTGGTACACTCGCTCCTAACCGACGACAACCGAAGGATCGAACAGGCTGTGGATGGCAAGTCCCCTGGCTTCCCTGTTCTCCAGGTTTTCCCCTAACTCCATCCCCAATCCCGCATTCGACGCTGGCTTCTGCTTGAGGGCCGCAACCAATCTTTCGTTCCATCCCATGACTTCAGTTCCATTGCGCTTCATTGCCCCGTTGTTCCTGTTTTGCACAGCGGTTTTGGCGGACGAGAATCCGTTCGTGGTCAAATTTGGCGGCCCTTATCTGAAGGTTGATCAGGAATTCCGAAAAAGGATGACGGACTATGGAGGAATGTGGGCGGCGTTGATCGGCACGCTCGGCAAAGATGGCTTGAAAGACGTCAAGGGGTTTGACGAGTTTGTGAAGTCGGATGTGCAGCCCAAGCTTGACGCATTGAAGCCCAAGACCCCCGAAGAAGAGAAGCTCAAGTTGGCTGCCACCTACCTCAAGACAATCGTCGAATCACAGGTTGTGCCTTCGCGATTCAAGCCTGAAGAGATCGCATGGATTGAGAAATTCATGAAGGACTCAGTTCCCAATGGGGAGAGGGCTGGAGATGGAGGCAAGATTGGGTTCCCAATCATCCAGTTCCGCCTCTATCTGATCGGTTTGACCGTCGATGAATTCAAGAAACAGCAAGAGAATCAGCAGAAGTAGGACTTGGCTGACGGAACCCGCATTCACGGGGAAGTTGTGGGCGACCAGGAGACGAAGACGACCGGTGAGGAGGAGCTGCAATAGCCTCATCAAAGACCGGCTTGGGCCATGATGGCCTTGATGTCGGCCTTGATCTGTTGGTCGGCGATCCCCATCTGCCTTGCTGATGACGCGTAGCCCTCGATCGCGTCATCTTCATGCGCGAAAGGGGAGCCGTTTGCCTTTCGGTGGGTGAACACAATGAGCAGCTGGCGCCGGAGCAAAGGAAGCGCTTTCTCAGGATGATTCTGAGCGGAATGGATGCTCGCGAGGTTGTTGAGGAAGAACGCAAGGTTGATGTGGGTGGCTCCAAGCTGCTTTTCGGAAATGGAAATGGCGCGGGTGTAGAGATCTTCGGCCTCTGATAACTTCTTCTGCTGGGTGAGAACAAGCGCCAGGTTGTTGAGCCTGATGGCCAGGTCCGAATTCTCGCCGGCCCTCGCGGATTCGGTGAGTTCGAGCGCTCGTCTGGCGACGGGTTCGGCCTCGACAAATTTTCCCTGGTCCTGGAGGGCGAGTGACAGATTGCTCAACCAGGTACCAAGTTCGGAGCCATTCACGTCAGCACCTTGACGTTCTCCGATTTCGATCGCCCGCCTGAGCAGGTCTTCCGCTTCCTGTGGACGTTTTGTCCTTCGAAGAAGAGACGACAGGTTGGATAGATGAGTCCCCACGAAAGGGTGATACTTCCCCAGTGACGTTTCCGCCATGGTAGCTGCGCGCCTGAAAAGACGCTCTGCCTCATCAAGACTGCCTTTGGCCTCGAGATTCTGCGCCAGTCCGCCGATCACTGTGGAAATGGACGGATGCTTGTCTCCGAGTTTGGCTTCCAGAATCTTCAACGCCCGCTCGTAAAGAGGGCTGGCGTCGGCCAGCTTGCCTTGATTTTGCAGAAGATTGGCAAGGCTGTAGAGCGGTTGTGAAACCCGTGAATTGTCCTTTCCGAAAGTTTTTTCCAGACCTGCGATTGCTAGACGATAGAAACTCTCGCTTTCTCCGAACTTTTCCTGGTCCATGAGGCTGTCGGCCAGGCAGTTATGGAGGAAGGCGATTTTGTAATGATGGGTTCCCAGGCACCCCTCGGAACGTTCCAGCCCCTTTCGGGCAATCATCTCTGCATCGCCAGGCTTGTTCTGCCCCCTGAGGATTGCTGCCAGAAGTTCATCTTGCTGGGGCCTTCTTGGGTTGTTCGCTCCAAGTTTGGCCTCACAAATGGCTGCTGATCGCCTGCAGGCTGTTTCTGCATCAGCCAGCTTGCGCTGATTCTCGAGCGATGAGGCAAGCGAGAGCAGAACCTTTGCGAGATCCGGATGATGGCTTCCGATTGGCCCTTCCAGCGTCTGCAAGGTCTCCCTGCAAAGGGCTTCCGCTTCCACGGCTTTCCCTTGCGTCACAAACAGGTCCGCCAATCCACTGGAAGCTTCCGCCTTCAAACAGAGGGAGGGAAGACTGCCGGAGTTTGCCGCGGCGATGGCCAGAGCCCGGCGGAACAGGGATTCGGCCTCCCCGAAGTTATCCTGATACTGATGGCAGAGTGCCATCTCACAAAGTGGATGGACCAAATCGGGCGACGATTCGCCAAGAACGGACTGCTTCTTTGCGACCGCCTTTTCAAACAGCGGTCGGGCTTCCGCGAATCTGCCGAGTTCAATCATCAGCGTGGCCACCCGTTCCTGGGCCACGGCCCAATCCTGCGGAGCTTTCTCCTCATCAAGGGAGTCTGCAATCGAGGTCCGGGTCTCCAGTGCGTTCTCGAATTCGAAAAGCTCCTCCTGGGCCTGAGCGATAATGAATCTGGATGCCAGTCTTCTCTTGGAGTCCCCAGTCACCTTGTTTGCGTGCAGGATGGCTGCCGCCTGATCACCTGAGAGAAGGAAAGCGCTGCTGCGGATCAACGAGTCGGAGTTTCCGGTCGCGGATGCGATTCGATCCATGACGGTCGCCTTGCTGAGGTGATGTCGCTGGGCGAGCCCTTCCCAAAATTGGTCCTGGCTCGTTGCCTCCGGAGTTGGGCTCGGCAGCTGCAGGTCCCTCAAGATTTCGAACCTTTGATCTGGAGCGTTGAGGGTCAACTCCGTGATCTGCCTGGCCCTGAACTTGAAGATTCCGACTGCAATCAAGGAGGCGATGCAGAGAATGACTGCGGCAATCTTTTGGTTCTTGGTCATGCAATGATTGGGTCAGGGATCTTGGCGGCGACGAGAAGGATCGATCTCAATGAAAGTACCCCACCCCCGCCCGGAAGATCGGCTGGTGCTTTTCTCCGGGGATGTTGCGGGCGACGAGGTGGCCGGCGCGTTCGGTGTGGGCCATTTTCCCGAAGACCCGACCGCAGGGGCTGGTGATGCCTTCGATGGCGAAACGCGAGCCGTTCGGGTTCACAAAGTGGTCCATCGAGGGCTGGCCGGAGGCATCGACGTATTGGGTCGCGATCTGACCGTTTCTGGCAAGTTCGGCGATGATTTCCGGGCTGGCGTGGAAGTTGCCCTCGCCGTGGGAAAGCGGGACCGAGTGGAGATCGCCGGGCTGATTGAGCGCGAGCCAGGGGGAAAGGGTGCTGATCACCTTGGTGGTGACATAACACGAGATATGTCGGCCGATGGTGTTGTGGACGAGGGTCGGCTGCGCCGACGGATCGGGGATTGGAGAATGGGGATGGGGGATGGAAGAGTCCAAGATCTCCGATCTCCGATCCACGATCTGCCCGTAGGGCACTAACCCGGTCTTGATGAGGGCCTGGAAGCCGTTGCAGATGCCGAGCACGAGGCCGTCGCGGTTCCTGATGAGATCCATGATCGCATCGGACACGCGGGGATTGCGGATGATGGTGGCGATGAACTTGGCGGAGCCATCGGGTTCGTCGCCGGCGCTGAAGCCACCGGGGAACATCAGGATCTGCGAGCGCCGGATGCGATCGGCGAGCTGCTTCAGCGAGTCCTCGATGTGGGCGGAGCTGAGGTTGCGGAAAACGAGGATCTCGGCCTCGGCTCCGGCTTCGCGGAAGGCCTTGGCGGAATCGTATTCGGAGTTCGTGCCGGGGAAGGCGGGGATCAAAACCGAAGGTTTTGAAGAGTGCCGGGTGATCGGTGATCGGTGATCGGTGGAAGAGAAGGGTTTCAACGCCAAGTCGCCAAGACTTTGGGACTCTGGCTTGGTGGGATAGACGGGCTCGAGGGTGCCGGTCCAGGCGGCGAGGAGGTCTGTTAGGGTGTGGGTCTCGCCGTTGAGGATCAGATAGGGCTCGGTGGTGGTGTGGCCGATCACTTCGGAGCCTAGGGAGGTGGGGAGGGGCTCGCTGTGCTCGATGAGGAAGGCGAAGTAGCGTTCGGCGAAGAGGTTTGCATCGGGCGGGCCGCCCGTGCCCCTCTTGGTTTCAGCGAATCCGAGATGATTGCCGAAGGCCATTTTGGCCAGGGCGGCGGCGAGGCCGGAGTGGCCGATGTGATGGAGGGACAGGAACTTGCCTTCCAAGTTGAGTTGATGGAGCTGCTCGGCGAGGGACTTCAGCTTTTCAAAGTCCGGGAGATGGTCGGCATCGAGCGGGACCTCGACGAGCGAGACCGTGGAGCCGGCCTGCTTGAACTCGGGCGATAGCGCGAGGCTGGCCTTGCCTGGGGCGAGGGCGAAGGAAACGAGAGTCGGTGGGACGTCGAGGTCGTTGAATGAACCGGACATCGAGTCCTTTCCGCCGATGGCGGCGAGGCGCAGCGAGTGCTGGGCGTGGAAGGCGCCTAACAGCGCTGCGAAGGGCAGACCCCAGCGTTTCGGGTCGTTGCCGAGTTTCGGGAAATACTCCTGAAGCGTGAGCCGGACATCGGAGAGTCGGGCTCCGGCAGCGACGGCCTTGCAGACCGATTCAGTGACGGCATAGACCGCGCCGTGGAAGGGGGACTTTTCCGAGAGATAGGGATTGAAGCCCCAGCTCATGAAGGTGGCGACGTCGGTGGTGCCTTCGAGCAGTGGCAGCTTGGCGACCATCGCGTCGGGCGGCGTGATCTGGTGCTTTCCACCGAAGGGCCAGAGAACAGTGCCGGCACCGACGGAACCATCGAAGCGCTCGCCGAGGCCTTTCTGGGAGCAGACTGTTAGAGAGGCGAGGTGCCTCTTGAGATTGGAGATTGGGGATTGGGGATTGGGGGAAGTGGGCTTTGGAATCTCCCGGTCCGGAGTGCGGAGATAGAGGACGGGATCGATGAACTGGAGCGTTTCTCCGTCTTCGGCGATCAGCACGTTCTCGTCGTGGAGGTCCTCGATGAAGAGATCCAAGGCCGGCACGTAGTAGTCATCGTTGCGGAATCGGAAGGCTTGGAAGGCCTGCTGCATGAAGTGCTCCACCTGTTCGCGTGAGGCACCGAGGTAATTGCCTTCGCCATTGCGGGCGGCGTAGACCTCGGGTTGGCGCAGCATGATGCTGATTCCGAACTCGGGATCTTCGACGAGGCCAAGAAACTCGTAGGCCGTCTCCGGGAACAGCAGGCGATGCAGATGGAGGCGTTCGAGTAGCTGGAGCCAGGTTCCGTGATAAACTCCGTTGTTGGATTTGATGAACGAGCCCTGACCGTCGGGATAGACCTTGTGCTCGGCACCGCCCAGCTGGTCCGTCTTTTTCCAGGACTCGAAGAAGTCCGAGGCGTCGAGGAAACCGAGCTCCCTCAGTTGCTTTTCTTCGAGGGAGCGGACGGACTTGTCGAAGTCTGCTCGTTGCTGGCGTGTCGTTGGCTGCGGGATTCCAGGCTTTTGACTTGCGCGATGGATTCGCTCAAGGGTCTCGATGACTGGGATGCCAGCAGCTCCGAGGCTTTCTCTGAGTTCCTGCGGTGTGATTCGCTGAGATAGATTGGAGTGTTCATGAATGGAAGATAGAGGGGGTGTCAAGACGCGGTGAGCCGTCAGATCAGAGGGCTTTTGGACATGCACCTTGGCGGATTGTTGGACGCCGTTGGTGTCGAGGAAGGCGCGGGAGAGGTTGACGATGGTTTTGCCGCGCCAGGTCATGATGAGGCGGCCGCTGTCGGTGACGTTGGCGACATGGACACACTCGAGGTTCTCCTTGTCGGCCTCGGCGGTGAAGTAAGCGATCTCGCTGGGATCGACGCAGACGGCCATGCGTTCCTGGGATTCGGAAATGGCGAGCTCGGTGCCATCGAGACCGTCGTATTTCTTGGGCACGGCATCGAGGTTGATCTCAAGCGAAGGCGCGATCTCGCCGATGGCGACCGAGACACCGCCGGCACCGAAGTCATTGCAGATCTTGATCTTTTTCGTGAGCTCCGGGTTGCGGAACAGGCGCTGGATTTTCCGCTCGGTGGGGGCGTCGCCCTTCTGCACTTCGGCGGAGTTTTCGAGGGCGGTGTCGGTGTGTTCCTTCGAGGAACCGGTGGCTCCACCGACTCCATCTCGACCGGTGCGGCCGCCGATGAGGAGGATCACATCGCCGGGAGCCGGGGTGCCGCGGAAAACTTGAGAGCGTGGAGCGGCGGCGACGACGGCTCCGATTTCAAGGCGCTTGGCAACGTAGCCGGGGTGATAGACCTCCGCGACCTGGCCGGTGGCGAGGCCGATCTGGTTGCCGTAGGACGAGTAGCCGTGGGCGGCGACCTGGCAGATTTTCTTCTGCGGAAGTTTTCCCGGGAGGGTGTCGGCGAAGGCTGTTAGAGGGTTTCCCGCGCCGGTGACGCGCATGGCCTGATAGACGTAGGAGCGACCCGAAAGCGGATCGCGGATGCAACCGCCGAGGCAGGTGGCGGCTCCGCCGAAGGGTTCGATTTCGGTGGGGTGGTTGTGGGTCTCGTTCTTGAACAT
>JAIYDT010000312.1 GCA_027487355.1 Verrucomicrobiaceae bacterium | reverse complement strand
TCGATTTCCATCAGAAGCAGCAACAACGCTTCACCGCCGCTCCCGAGTCGGCCAAGGCCCTCGCAGGAAACGGTCCTGCCGAAACCATCATCTCACGCGCGGCCTGGACCGCCGTGGCCCGCGCCTTGATGAACATGGATGAGTTCGTCACCAAAAGCTGATCACCCGCATGGACCCCTTTCAAAACCGCTGTCTCGATATCACGCGCCGCCACTTCCTGCGTGACTGCGGAGTTGGCGTCGGAAAAATGGCGCTCGCCGGATTGCTCGCCGAACGGCTGGGAGCACAAACCGCTCCTGCTTTCGTCAATCCCATGGCGCCCCACCCCGGCCACTTCACGGGCAAGGCCAAGGCAGTCATCCACCTTTTCATGGCTGGAGCACCGAGCCATCTTGATCTCTTCGATTTCAAGCCTGACCTCACCAAAATGGACGGCAAGCCGCTTCCGGCTTCGGTTACGGAAGGCCAGCGACTCGCGTTCATCAGGGCCGATGCCGCAGTCATGGGACCACAGTTCAAGTTCGCCCGTTACGGCCAGTCCGGCATGGAGATCTCCGAAGCCCTGCCCTATCTATCAAAAATCGTCGATGACATCTGCCTGATCCGCTCATGCCACACCGATCAATTCAACCACGCTCCCGCCCAGACCTTTTTCCAAACCGGCTTCGCGGTTCCCGGCCGCCCAAGCATCGGCTCATGGGCCACCTATGGACTCGGGTGCGTGACCAGCGAGCTGCCGGCCTTCGTGGTTCTCAGCACCGGCAGCGGCATCAGCGGTGGCAGCGGCCTGTGGTCGAGTGGTTTCCTGCCCAGCATCTACACCGGCGTGCGTTTCCGCAACCAAGGCGATCCGATCCTCAATGTCACCAATCCGGCCGGCATCGACCCCACGCTCCAGCGCGACACCATTGACCTTGTCAGCAACCTGAACCACAAGCGTCTCGATGCGACAGGTGATCCGGAAATCGCCACCCGTCTGGCCAACTACGAAATGGCCTTCCGCATGCAGACCTCCGCACCGGAGCTCATGGACTTGCGCAGCGAGACCAAGGAAACCCTCGACCTTTACGGCTGCGATCCCGCCGTCCCGTCTTTCGCCCGCGCCTGTCTGTTGGCCCGCCGAATGATCGAACGCGGCGTGCGATTCGTGAACATCTTCCATGAAGGCTGGGACGCCCACAGCGATGTCGTCGGAAATCACCGCAAGAACTGCAAGGAAACCGATCAGGCCAGCGCCGCACTCGTCATCGATCTCAAACGCCGTGGCCTGCTAGAGGAAACCCTCGTCGCCTGGGGCGGTGAATTCGGCCGCACTCCGATGGTCGAGAGCAACGCCGCCCTCGGGCGTTCACGCGGCCGCGACCACCATCCGAAAGCCTACAGCATGTGGATGGCCGGCGGCGGCATCAAACCCGGCGTCATCCACGGTGCCACCGACGATCTCGGCTACAACATCGTCACGGACCCGGTCCACGTTCACGATATCCAGGCTACCTTGCTGCACTGCCTCGGCTTTGATCACGAGCGCCTCACCTACCGCGCCCAAGGCCGTGATTTCAGGCTAACAGACGTCCATGGCAAGGTCGTAAAGAACATCCTGTCTTAATCTCAATCACTCTCATCTGCTCACTCATCGATCCAATGCTATCCTATCGACTTAACTGCTCACTTCTGCCTCTTATAGCCAGTTGTATCATTTCAACGGATTATGCTTTTGCAGCCAAGGTCTCCACCGACGTGACGGCCAAAGTCAACGCCGCCATCAAGGATGAAAGCCTGTCCATTCCTGCAAGCAATGAGATCTTCGGTGATACCGCAAATGGTATTCCAAAAAAACTAACCGTGGAATACCAGGCCGGTGATGAAAAGCTCACGAGCGAGGCACCCGAAGGCGGAAGAGTTCAAATTTCGGCACCTGCCGGGAAAAAACTGATCATCCTCAAGGCCACGTATGGTCCGGCGGATGGATCCACACCCGTCTCGCTGACGGACGCCCCCGGAGAGGTGCTGGAAACGTTACCCGGCTTCAAGGTCGAGCATGTGCTTGAGGCCGATGGTGCGAAGAGCGGTTCATGGATCTGCATGGTCAATGATCCGAAGGGACGCCTGCTTCTGGGTGGACAAGCAAATCAGCCGATCACGCGGGTGACGCTTCAGGATGGAAAGTGCGTGAAAGAGGAGATCCTCCAGATTCCGGTCACAGAAACGATGGGGATGCTCTTTGTTGGAGACGTGCTTTACCTGAATGGCAGCGGCAGCAACGGCTTCGGCCTCTATCGCTGCAAGGACACCAAGGGCAATGACAGCTATGACGACGTCGAGTTTCTCCGTCCGTGGCAAGGTGGTTCCGGTGAACACGGGGCACACGGGTTGGTGCTGGGAGCCGACCACATGCTTTACGCGGTCTGCGGGAATTTCACCGCGGTGCCGAATGATCTCGTGGCCAGTTCGCCGCATCGGAACTACGGGGATGATCTTGCGCTCAAGCGCATGGAAGACGGCAATGGATTCGGCGCAGGGGCCAAGCCGCCGGGAGGTTATGTGCTGCGCATGGATCTCGATGGCAAAAATGCGGAACTCTTTTCGTCAGGTGAGCGAAACAACTATGACATCGCGTTCAATGCCGATGGCGAGCTTTTCGGCTACGATAGTGATATGGAATGGGATTGGGGCAATCCATGGTATCGGCCGACTCGTGCTTTCCATGCAGTGCGTGGTGGTGACCACGGCTATCGTGAAGGCAGCGCCAAGTGGCCCGAGTATTATGCCGACAGTCTGCCAGCGGTGGTGAACATCGGCGTGGGCTCTCCGACCGGAGTGGCCTTCGGAACCGGCGCGAAGTTTCCGGTTCAATATCAGAAAGCGTTCTACATCTGCGATTGGACCTATGGGCGCTTGATCGCCGTGCATCTTGCCCCCAATGGCAGCAGCTACGGTGGGTCCTGTGAGAACTTCGTCACTCCAAAGTCCTTGAAAGCCCGCAGCGGGAAAGTGCCTCTCAATCTGACAGATGTGTTAATCGGCGCGGACGGGTCGATGTATTTCACGGTTGGTGGACGTGGAACGCAGGCCAATTTGTTCCGCGTGACCTACGCTGGCACCGAGGCCGCAACACCACTTGCCGCAAGTGCACTTCATGAAAAAGAAGGCAGCGAGTCACGCGAACTGCGCCATAAGCTCGAGGCCATGAATGTCGCGCCTGATCCCGCAATGGTCGCTGCCGCATGGCCACACCTGTCCAGCCCCGACCGCTTCATCCGTTACGCGGCCCGGCTTGCAGTTGAAAGGAATCCTGTGGCCGAATGGCAGGCAAAAGCATTGCAGGAAAAACAACCGGATGCCGCGTTGACCGCCTTGCTGGCATTGGCCCGGTTGGGAGCGGCCGAAACACAACCCGCCATTTTCAAATCACTAACAGCATTTCCGTTCTCCTCGCTGACGGAAGAACAGGTTCTGAACAAGCTGCGGGTGATCACCGTATCGATCGCACGTCAGGGAGTCCCGGCTGGCGAGGCGGCTAATATGGTGCTCGCGGATGTGAACCCGCTTTATCCCGCGAAAACGGAGTATGCGAACCGGGAACTGTGCCAGATCCTGCTCGCCCTGAATGCTCCGGAAGCGGTGTCCAGGACGGTCACTCTGCTGCGCGCTGCAACCACACAGGAAGAACAGGTCACTTACGTCACTGCGTTGAGAAACATCAAAACCGGCTGGACCGAAAATCTACGACGCGATTATCTATCATGGTGGAATGGCGCACGCTCCAACCAACATCCTCTCCAGGTGGTGAAATGGTTCACGGACGCCGGAGTCAACTACAACAACGGTGCGAGCTTTGATGGATTCGTGAACCATGCCTTGGAGGAAGCCAAAGCAAGCATGACGCCCGCGGAGATCGCTGCTTTGGGAGATCTCACCAAAGTGCAATCCGCCGTCAAAGTGCCCACCGAGCCTCGCGCCTTCGTGAAGGCGTGGACGACCGCAGAGCTGCAGCCGCTGCTCGATCAAGTGGGCAAGGGACGCGACTTCGCCCGTGGAAAAGCCTCGTTCGCAGCCGCGCAATGCATCCTCTGTCATCGCTATGGTGATCAGGGCGGAGCCGCCGGCCCGGACCTCACGAATGTAGCCACCCGCTTCAAACGTCAGGATATGCTGGAGTCCATCATGGAACCTTCAAAGGTTCTCTCCGAACAATATCTGACCACCGTATTCACCCTGAAAGATGGCACCGCCACTTCCGGTCGAATCGGACAGGAAAACGACGAGACGGTCGTGGTGATCACCAATCCCTTCGACCCCAGCGCGACCCAGACGATTGCCAAGGCGGATATCAAATCGAGGGAATTGTCCAAGGTATCACTCATGCCCCCGGGCCTGCTCAATACGTTGAAGGAGGACGAAATCCTCGACCTGCTCGCCTACCTCGAATCCATGGGAGACGAGAAGCACCCAGATTTCAGCAAGTAAACTTTAAGAGGAAAATGAACCGCAGATTAACGTGATGAAGGCAGATGAAATTCCATCAGCTGACCTGGCGTCTTAACGATGTTATCCTGATCCGCATGATAAAACCAGCTGGCCCGGATCGACACATCGCCCTCGGCCGGGCACCAGACGGCACCGCTGCGGTCGCCCTGGTGCCAGGCTTCCACTGGCTTGCTGCTATCCATCGCACTCCAAGGGATCCCCGACATCCCTCCCTCTGATCCGCGCCAGCGACAATCGGCATAGATGATCTTGCCGCCCTCTTGGTACTGGGCGCACCAGATAGCACATTCCGGCTGGAGTTTCCCGATTATTCAACGGTTCCATTTCCAATCATAGTAAGTGTTGTAGTCGATAACACGCGTCCCCATCTGGCCGCCGCACGAGCCATCCCCTCAGCACTCGCCGTCAAACCACATTTCGAAGATCAGCCCGTAGTTCGACAGCAGCTCCTCAATCGCATTCTTGTATTACCTTTAAGAGGAAAACGAAACCGCGAATGAACGCCAATACGCGCGAATTTTTAATGAGTTATGTGAATCGGGCGGTTCACCATAAAGGTGAGCGCTTTGGTCTTCGTAATTCAATCATTTCCAATCTTTTATTGGCGTTCATTCGCGTTCATTTGCGGTTTCTAGGATTACTCAACGCAGGCAGCCTGGCAGACAGGCCGTAAGCGGCGTTCGGTCCCACGATGAACCGTAAACGCAGAACCTGATGCCGTGCCTCTGTCATGCCTCCGAGATCTCCCGGACAACGGCTCCTTTTCCGTCTTATCACGGACTGCTTTTGGCACTGCATTCGGTAAATTTGGATGGCGGCCATTCATTGCATGCTCTCCTTCATTATCATTGTTTCAACAACTCTGGGTTCACCGTCTTCACTTCGCCGTTCACGCGCACATTGACAGGTTGGTCATTCTTCGCCGAGATCCGATAGTTGGTGACTTTGCCGTCTTTCCATTCGATATCCACGGTGAAGCCGCCGCGTGCGCGCAGGCCGGTTACTTTACCATTCGGCCACACTTTCGGCACAGCGGGCAGGAGCTCGATTTCGCCAGCCTGGCTCTGGAGTAACATTTCAGCAACGGCGGCGGTGTGGCCCATGTTGCCATCGATTTGAAATTCGCAGAAAGGAGTGAAGCGGGCGAGCAGGTTCGGGTTCGGTTGGGTCTTGAGATGGGTCTCCAACACCGCCATCGCGGTATCGCCATCGTGAAGCCGTGCGTAGGTGTTTGCCTGAAATGATCCCTGCCAACTGCCCACCAGCCCTCTTTGCCACCACTTCGGGCCATCGTAAATCTTGCGTAGTCCAGCGGCCAGTTCCGGGGTACCGCGCGGCGTGATCTGCGCACTGCAAACAGCGCCCCACATTGACAAAACCTGGCAGTCCGCCGTGCGTTGCCAGTCCTCCACCCATTCCTGCAACTCGCCGGTCGTCGGACTGATTTGCATCGGTGCCAGTCGCGGCAAGGCTCTTTCAATTTCAGCGCGTAACTCCGAGTCCACACCTAGCACCGCACCGCCGGTCAAACAGTTCCGAAACAACTCCCGAACCATCTGCATCGACGCCGTCGGCCCCATGCATGTGCAGCCCCGTTCGCCGTTCGGCTTTAGGAACTCATTCTCGAAATTCGTATCCGGAGCCGTCACGAGCCAATGATGCGTCGGCTCCTCGATCATCGCGTCGAGATAGTAACGCGCCGCACCCGCCAGCACCGACCAGACGCGCCGTAGATACTCCTTGTCACGGCCGAATGCATAGTGTTCCCAAACGTGCTGGCACAACCATGCGCTGCCGGTCTGGAAGATACTCCAAACCGCGCTTCCACTGACCGGTGCCGCATGACGCCAAATGTCGGTGTTGTGGTGAGCCATCCAACCTCGTGCGCCATAGAGATCCTTGGCGACGTGCGCGCCGTCCATGCTGAGCTGCGTCGTTAGATCGATCAACGGCTCGTGACACTCGGCCAGATTCGCAACTTCAACCGGCCAGTAATTGATCTGAGCGTTGCAATTGATCGTCCAGTTAGCCGCCCACGGCGGGATGATGTCCTTGTTCCAAATACCCTGCAGGTTCAACGGTTGCGTCCCCGCCCGCGACCCGGCAATCAACAGGTACCGGCCAAACTGGAAGTATAACGCCGGCAACCCCGGATCGGTTGCCGCCGCATAACGCTTCAACCGCACATCCGTGGGCAATAGCTCCACATCGCCATGTCCCAGGTCCAACGCGACCCGGCCAAAAAGTTGCCGGTGATCCGCGACGTGCGCGTCTCGCATCGCGGCATACGGCTGACCGGCCAGCGCGGCCAGATAACCATCACACAACTTGCCGGGATCCTTGCCTTGCCGGCTCGGGCTCTCCTGAGGGCCGTTGTAACTCGTGGCCGCCACAAGCAGCAACGTGACGCTGTTGCAGTTCTCAGCAACGATACCCGTGTCGGTCACCTTCACCGAACCGCCGTCGTTCACCGCCGTTAATCGGGTCTCGAAACGCATGCCCTTGCCGTCCGGCGCATCATCGTAAATGACTGAGCCGCTACCGTAGGCGTCGGCGTGCACCGGGGCGCGCCCGATCAGTCGCAACGCGCTTCCATCTGCTTTGATCGCATTCCGCAACTGGCTGTTCAACTGCGCCGTAAACGCGATCTTGCCGGGCTTGTCGCTGGTGAGGCGCACGATGATCGCCTGCCCGGGATTCGAGGCGAAGACCTCCCTGGTGAACGTCGTCCCGTCCTGCACGAACGTCGTTCGCGCCACCGCCGTTTCCAGGTCGAGATCGCGGCGGTAATTCGCAACTTCGCCGGTCATCGGGAAGCTGATCTGCAAGTCGCCGAGCGGCTCGTAACATTCATAGAAGCGTCCGTTCATCTTCTGCTCGACGAGTTGCTTTGCCTCCGCATTCCTGCCCGCGACGAGCAGCGCGCGGATGTTCGGCAAGGCGGCCAGGCCGTTAGGGTTCACGTTGTCGAACGGCTCACCCGACCAGAGCGAGTCCTCGTTAAGGTCAATGCGTTCCCGAGTTGCGCCGCCCCAAACCATCCCGCCCAGCCGACCGTTGCCGATGACACTTGCCTCGACCCATTTCCGCGCCGGTTGGCGGTACCAAAGAGTGAGTGGCTTGCCGGGTCCGGTCTTCGCACCTTTTACCATGACTCCATCGAAATCCGGCGTGGCTCCGACAGCCTGCACTCCGTTGACGAACAAGGCGAGTGCACCATCCGCGTCAACCGTCCCAGCCACATGCGACCACTGATCGGCGTGCGGCAGCGCGCAGGTGATGATTTCGTTGCCAACGATGAGACGCAGCGCGTCACCCGGATGAGTGTCTAGCAGAAACCCATCCGTACCCCCGGGAGTAATCTTGTCCACGATGCGCCCGACCGAGCCGGCGGCGGGGCGAATCCAAGCTTCAATGGTCGCACCCTGCGGAAAGGTCAGCTTCCGCTCGGAGACCAGCGGAATGACGGGATTCAGCCATTCGCTGACCATCCCGGGAACCGTGCTTTTCGCCTCATATGGCGCGCCCGCCAATGCTTTGATTTCCTCCCTAGTGAGCGCGCGCTCGTAGATACGCACCGCGGCGATCTCGCCCTGGAACAAGCTGCCACCGGCCTGATCCGCGCCAATACGCAGCGCGTGTGGGTTGTCCGGGATCTGAGCTACTGCAGGCAATGCACCGAGTAACAGCCAAATGATGCATAAGCGCTTCATAAATTAAACTCCTTACCTCGGCCTGATCATTGCCTTCATTTTGCCTCTCTGATCTGGTTTAACTGCCACGCGAACGCCTGTAGCCGAATCCCTATCTACGGCCTGCGTACGATTGAGCCGATAGACGTGATCGCCTGTCTTTTCCAAAAATCGAGCTTCGCCGGGCTGCTCTTCGAATAGCGGTTTCACCTCCGTAATCTCCGCACCCTCAAACCGGATATCAAACTGTCCCGGAGCTACCACTTGGGCGGAGAGATCAACATCAACCTGACTCTTACCGGCAAGATCGACAACCGACACCTCTTCCCACGCTTCGGGCCGATCCGCCAAACTCATCTCCCACAGGGTCGCGTCCGGGCCTTCGATCTGGGTAACGCGGAAACGCACATACCGGGCGGTCGTCGCTGGCAGCTCAGACTTGAAATCGCCACCGATACGGCGACCGGTAAACACCGCTCGCCACACGTCCTCGGGACGGTTTCTGACTTCAATCACAAATTCGCGCACTCGATCCGCCAGCTCCGAGGCCGCCATTGAGGCAAACCTCTTCGACCGCCGCAGGTCAAGCTCGACCCAGGAAAGCTGCCCGTGCGCGGCATCGCCACCATTGCCACTCCAACGCGTAGCGGGATCCCCATCGATAAGGTACTTTGCCTCATACGGAGCGCTGTGAACACTGGAAGCAGATGCAATGGCTCCACGTGTCACCGCTGGCAGACTGCCCAGCGCTTTCACCAAGGCCTGGCTCACCCTGTGAACCTGGATCTGCCGGAAAAGCGGCGTGCCAACCGATTCGGCCACGTGAACACGTAGTTGATCGGTCGAGACCTCGGGAAACACGTCGATTTTGCGGCGGCCGACCGCCGTCCCCTCAGCCACCCGTTTCCATCCGTCGTTCATCCAAGCATCCACTTGATAGGCGCGAATACGGTGGCCATACCGGTAGTCTTCCCAGAGATCAACGCAGTTCACGGTCTCAAAACCATCAAGTCTGACGATCATCTCACGGCCAGCCACCTTGGAGATTTGTCCAACGGGTTGGCCAAAGACATTTTCAATCGCTTCACCCAACTCCTGGTATCGGGTCACATCACCTGCGGGAATCACCCCATTCGTATTCGGCGTTGAATTCAACAACATGACCGAGCCCCTCCCCACTGAGTTCACATAGATATTCAAAAGTTCATCTGTTCTTCTGCGTCGGGACTCGTTGCCCTGGCTCCAGAACCAGTTATGATTATATAATGGTATATCGCATTCAACTGGAGCCCAAGCATCTCCATCAGGGGTGCTATGGTCTTGTGTCGCCACTCCACTCCTAAGATCGTTGGAGCTCACTGAATTCCAGTTGGGGTCCCAGGCGATGCCGGCTTCATTGCCAACCCAGCGTATATTGGTCATCGGACTCTGTAGAATGACCGCATCGGGTGCCAGTTCTTTGATGATATCGTCCAGCGGAACAATACAGCTTCCGTCGAACCAGACCTCCCGCACAAGATCCTTGCCATAAATCGACAAGACCTCCATCCACTGCTGGCGCAGCAACCGGTTCCATTCCTCTTGTTTCGCCGGATCATCGGTCCTGCCGCCTCGGCCCATGCCGGACATATACTTCGGATCGTCGGAGTAGATATAAACACCGACCTTGAGTCCGCAGCGGCGACAGGCATCGGCCATTTCCTGCACCATATTTCCTTTACCGCCCTTCCACGGGATGTTTTTGACGCTGTAGTCGGTAGTCTCCGTTTGCCACCAGCAGAATCCACCCACATGTTTACAAACGAACATGATCTGATTAGCGCCCCAAGACCTCGCCGCTTCACATATCTTTTCGGCATCAAAACCAGCAGGATTCATTCTTGCCAGATCCGTCCGCCCATCACCGTCGTATTCTGAGCCTTCCCAGGTCGCGACGCCAAAGTGAACAAACATGATCCGCTCTTGTTCGTGCCAAGCATGCTGCACATCATCCGGCCGCGCCAGCTTCGCCGCTGCCGGATCCGCCACAGCCTTGTCCCAATCAGCCTCCTGCGCCACCACCGGCGGCTGGTCCGGTCCGGTCGCATGCGGAATCTCCGCAGAGAACGTCGTCACGCAAGAAAGGACAATTCCAAAACTAACGATTATCTTCGTTTTCATGGTTCAACCGCGGGCTGTTCACCCGGTTACCTCAAAATCTCCGCACCCACCGTCTTCAATTCGCCATTCACTCGCACCTTGACCGATTGGCAATCCTTCGCCGCGACCCGATAGTTCGTGACCTTGCCGCTTTTCCATTCGATATCCACGGTGTAGCCCCCGCGGGCGCGCAGGTCCGTGATGGAACCTTGGGCCTGCAATGCTTTCGGCAGCGCGGGCAGGAGAACGATTTCGCCAGCGTGCGATTGACTGAGTATTTCCAAAATGGCGGCGGATAATCCGAAACTGCAATCCAACTGGAATGGTGGGTGATTGCCGAAGAGATTGGGCAGCGTGTTGCAGGTCATGTTCCATGCCCCACTTGGTCTCTCGTTTGCCATCGACACACTCCGGGAGGCTTTGCATTCCCGGCGAGGCATGGTTGCTCGGATTGGTAATGATCGGTCTCCCACTCTCGAACATCGTCAGCACCTCGCCGAAGTTCTGGCACGCGCCGGTATCATCCTCGTTGCCAATCCAAAGGCTTTCCTCGTTGAATTGGATCCGCTCCTGATCAACCTGATCGAAAAGCATCGCGCACTTCTGCCCGTTGCTGATCGGGAGGCACTCACGCTCCCAGTTTTTGGCCGACGCATCGCAGTGCAGATTCAGATTTCCTGAATCAGCGAACTGTTCCGCGTTTGCGGCCAGAGTTCCACAGGCCAGTATCATGATCTTGAAGCATTTCATAAGATTGGAAGGATCCCATCAATAGTCACAATCACTGGAAAGAGGTGGGTAGGTAGCCCTGTTTGAAAAAGTGGTCACCAAAATGATCGGCATTCCCATGCACTGGAACTCGCGTTTCACTTTGCATGCGGGCTCACCTCCCTTCCCGGTTCGTTGCTTGATGAGCACCGGCGCTGAGCGGGATTTCCAAACGGTTTCCCCGCCGCGTGCCCTTTACATCCTTGCCGTCCAGATGGATGCTCTCTTGACCAGCACGATATGGAAACGAAAGAGTGGTTTTGATTCCCGGAGGAACGGTAATCGCTAAATCCAGCCCAGCCTCGGTTCTTGTCCAGGCGACCGGCACCGGTCCATGTTCGGTGATGACCGTTCCTTGCGCCCTGGTCAAATCGCCGAGATGTGGTTCAATCCGCAATTCCTTTGAAGAAACTGGAGCATCACGGCGGACGCCCAACACGAAGGCACTAAGAAAATATCCTGGATACATTCCGTAGATATGGGCTTTGGAACTTCCGCCGCCAAAGACCTCCCAAGAACAGTGGTAGGGCGAGTCCACCATCATCACCCAGTTTTTACGGAAGATTTCAAGGACCTGCTGATCATAAGCCGGTTCGTCCAGCCCGTAGAGCTGTTTGGCCAGATAATAATAGATCATCACGTGCCTATTCTCTGATGGCTTCTGTTTTAACATGGCCTGCAAGACGCGTTTTCTCCGCTCAGGCGGAACAACTCCTCTATCCAAGGCAAAGACACTGGAATAGAGCGTTGGTGCGGCGAGGTTGTTCTTTCGTGGGAGAGAGAGCTTCCGTTTGGATTCCGCAATGTCAGCATCTGTAAAGTATCCTGCGGCATAGGTGCCCGCGGCTTCGTCCCAAAGCAGCGTGTTGATGGCCCGCTTGATCTCCTTTGCGGCAACGGAAAAGCGGCTGCTGTCGGATTCCTCGCCGATGAGAGCCCCCAGCTTTGCGGCATCCTCCAAGGCGCGGCAAACAAAGACATTCAGTGTCGTACCCTCGCCGGTAAAATAGCCGACGGGATTCGCCCAGACCACCCAATCGCGCGCACGCACCAATCCCCGCTCGGTGCGGCGTTTAAGAAAATAGTCCATCTGCGCGACCAAGGCCGGCCAGATTTCGCGAACCGTGTCATTGTCTCCGGTTGCTTCATGATAAAGGCGGACTCCCTCGACCCAGTCGCAGGCACGGTCTTCCATCTTGGCGTGGATGTCATAGCGGTCTGAACAGGTGTGAGCCTTTACCCAACCTTCAGGCTGGAGAGTGAGCGCGGTTCGACGGATAAGTACACCCAAGAGCCTCGGATCTCCGTAGTTGATGTGGTCGTCAGTGCCGGTCACGGCCATCGCTGTGCGCGTGATGTCATAGGCTGGTGGTGTATCATCCATCCACTCCGCGCGTTCGCGATCGGCACAGTCCACATAGGAATCCTCGCTAAGCAACTGACAAGAGCGGGCGCACAACGACCATAATCGGTCCAGAAACGGATCAGAACTTGTAAAGGATGCTGGGCAGTCAAATGGATAGAGGCGTTCCACCAGCTTGAAGCCCGTAATTGTCGCCCGCCCATTGCTAACGGTGATCGAACCATTGATGAACCCGCGAGTGTCTGTTGTGAAGTAGCTCTGAGTTCCAGCCTTGGCCACATAGGAGACTCCATGGGGTTCAATCCGCAACACCGTCCCAGCTTCCGCTTCAAATGTGATCAACGGATATGCCTGAACCATTCGGTCCGACGAGAAGTCCATTTTCTCCCCCGCTTTGAGCGTCACTGGCAGAGCTACACCACTCGAAAAATTCACAGGCACGACGGTTTCCCTCAGGCGGGGAATCCGCCGCGCGGTGAGCGGTCCCCACGAAGCACCGGAGATACGGGTCGCGGTTCGCCAACGGGAATCATCGTAGCCGGGCTGCGTCCAATCGCCGTCTTCCACCGTGGAGTCTACCTTGGATTCCCCCAAGTTCGCCCAACTGGCGCTCACGGTTCGAAATCGGGTGGTGTCTGTCCATTTCCAAGATTCGTCCGTGGACCACAACGTCTGTTTTCCAATCTGAAGCATTGCGGTCATACCCGGCTCATGCCTCATCACCTTGCCCCCGGAGAGGTTTCCGATGCAAAGCAAAGACACGCTGTTCATCCCAGTTTTCAAAAAGGTAGCGATTTCCACCGAGTCGTATTCGGGTCCATTAGGCTGGAATCGTGAAGGTCCGCGCTCCACGTAAGTTCCGTTCACCCACAGGACATAACGGGCATCAGCGAAGAGATGCAAAAAGGCGCTGGTTGGCTTCTGCTCCAAATTGAAACTTTTACGGAAGGCAACCGAAACTCCTGGAGGGTTCCCACTAGCCGAGGCGTTCGTCCAGATGAAAGCCGGCTGAAGCTGTTTGCCGATCGGGTCCTGCACGATTCTAAGAACGTCCGTAAGCGGTGGCAAAGCCTTTTGCTGTCCCTCCGCTACCTCGGGGATCTTTGAGGTATTCGTGGCACCTGGTTCGGCTTGAGTCTGAGCGGCGCCACAGATCAGGACTCCCATCATGAAACCAAACTTCGCGCTCACCGGGCTTGGAATGGTGCGGCACCGTTCGACGGCGATCAACGGTAGCGATGAAAGTCCAGATATAGCTTTAATAACGTGTTTCATGAACAAGGCTGATTATTTGTCTATTTGGATTGATCATAATTCAGGTTTTAAAAAATTGATTTCGTTTATACACATTTCGTTTTCCACTTAAATTTTCAAAATAATTTCTTGTCTCGTTTACGGACCTCCAACACCGGCTCGAAGGAGGATGTCTTTCTTGAGTGTCGGCGCATCACCCAACTCCCCACGCGCGCCAGGTAGCCGCCCGCGGCCGATGGTCTTGTGGGCTTCGATCTGGAACTTCCGCCGGACGCAGTTCAGGTTCGGGCTCCCCCACCCCATCCGTAACGCCTTCAAGTCCCGCAGCGAGACCATTGCCGTCTCGCAGATCGCAACGTCGCTCCATGGCTTTCCACGATTATCCCGGTCCCACAGCTTCACGCGCATAAAGTAGCCGGTCTGCGATGCCAGCGTCCCGCTATAAGGAATGCCCTTCTGCTCACTGGATATGACCTTGCTGACTTCCATTGGGATCTCTCTGCACGCGTCCGAAGTATCGGCGGCGTTGGAGACCATCGCGGCGCCAAATACCAGGGCGGTCACCAAGAGCTGTTTGTATGTGTCAGGGTATGGCATGATCGATCAAATGCGTCTTTTGCTTAATGCGATTTCAAAAGGCGATCATGGTAAAAATTTCACGGGTGTCCGGTTGAATTTAGGTTAAAGATATATTCGCCCTCGACCTGATGACTGCCGGCGCTGGCCAAGTCTGGATCTTTTGCCATGCCCGCGATGCCGACAAGACACACGAGCAAGCCGCCGAGCAGGACGAGGCCGGATGTCTTGCCGAGCAGCGCAAGCGGCAGGAAAGTCCGAAGTTTAATCCACCGATGCCCCACAGGACGCCGAAGAAGTAAGTCCAAACAAGTGTTGCCTGCGGCACCGCTGCCTGGAATCCGCGCAGGTCCGGCACGTTTAACATGGCAGTGACGAGCGGCGCAATCAGCCAGAAGAAGATGCCATTGACCGGCCAGCCGCTTTCCCACGACCAACCTTTGATCTTGCGGATAGGGAGATCAAATCTGCCCGCGGAAAAGCCGCCGATGGCTTGAAAGAGAACTCCGAGTGGGACCATAGTTAGCAGACTTTGAGGGTTTCCATGCCGAGCAACTTGCCGAGCTTCTCGATCTTGTGGGCGATGTGCCCGATTCCCACGGCGCAGTGGTGCGCGGGGCCGTGGACGTTCCATTCATTTACGAAGCGGCGTGCACCGATGCTGAATTGGTAGCGTGAGTTGGTGTTCCCGATTTCGAGAATGGGGCCGGCGACACTCTCTCCTTCCGCGACGAGAAATTTCAGCCGCCCATCCACCGTCTGGACCACGCTGAGCAGCGTGACCGGGCCGTGCTTCACACTCATTTCGACGCTGAGGCCGTGGCCGACTTTCCCGTGATACACGGCTAGCGGACGCACCTTTGTTTTGCCCTGAGCGATGGCGATGTGGCCGGGACCATCGTGTCCCATGAGCACTACATCGGCAGTCCAATCCATCGCGTAATACTCCGTGAAGGAGCCGCCGACGCCGAAACTATCCATGATTTTCATGGCCTGCGCGTTCTTCACTTCATACTCGCCAGCGACTGGAATTCCACGCGCGGTGAGCAGCGAGTTGCCGAGAATGATCGAGCTGATGGCATCCTCGTTTTCCGCGCTTCCCGTGCCCATGTGGTAGTAGGCCATCGAACCGAGCGCGTGCTCCGCGACCAACTGGTCGAGCGCGACCGAAGTGCGCGCCGCTCGTTCCAACTCAGCCTGCGAGCAATCGGCTTGAACGTCGAAGGTTTCCGCGAAATGCGCGACGCGATCGGCGATCTGCGTGGACGTGACTTCGCGGCGCAGCGCGGCGAGCTCCTCGACCTCGATGATCTCCATGTGCCCGCCGAAGTGCGCGCACTGCTGAGTGAGGTCGGAGTAAATGTCGAGCATTCCGCTGTAATAGTGCCCCATGAGTCCGAGCCGGTTGTGAAACATCACTCCCGCGACGCGCGCGGCATCCATCCAGGCATCGACTTCATCCCAGCACTCGGGGTCGTCGTGGAGTTGACCGGTGATTTGGTGGAACTCGATTCGAGCGCGGTTGAAGACGTTCGCGATCTCCGGCACCGGGCACGCGCCGCAGCTTGCCAGCCATTCACCGGTCATGCGCGTGCGGTCGCCCATGGCGTTGAAGGCGGCGTAATCAATCGCGGGGAGCGGCGAGAGGTTGAGGATGATGACGGGAACTTTCGCCCGCTGCACGACGGGCAGCACGGTCGAGCTGAGCGCGTAGGTGGTCACGTGGAGAAAGATGAGATCCACGTCCGCGGCGCGGAAGGCGTGCCCAGCGTCGAACGCTTTCTCAGGCGTGTCGATCATTCCGAGATTCACGATCTCGATGCCATCGCGCTGGAGCTTTCCCTCGACTATACCAAGGTAGGCCTCGAGTCGTTCCTCCAATCCTGTGAATTGAGGCCAATATGCATCGAGGCCGATGCCAAAAAGTCCGATTTTAGTGGTGTGCATGTTTGGTGACTACGGCTGCGTTGATGGATTACCGGTGAGCGTGATTTCGCGATAGACGTTCTCGCCGATTGGGCCGTTGTGGAATGCGAGACGCACCGCGACGACGCCGGAAGCAAGTGGGGCTGCGGCTTTGCCGATGATGTGGACTTTGCTCGCTGCGCCTTGGGTGTCAAACTTCGCGATGGTCAGCGGCTCAAACTTCTCCGGTGTCGCAGCGCGCGCGACGAGCACGTCGTAGTGCTGACTCGCGCGGCCATCGGCATGACCGGCGAAGGTGACGAGGCTGGTGAGGTCATAGCCTTTCGGAGCGCGCGCGGTATCGAGTTGCGCGGTGAAAGTGCTACCCTCGGAGTAAGCGCGATAGGTCTTCCCGTCATTGAGCGTCTGGCTGCCGCCGGAGCCGTTGAGGGTAGTGCCGTTGCGGAGCGGTTCGGCGTTGGCGGTGCCGCTGTCGTTGCCCGCGCCGGTGTCGGCGAGCGTGGCCTTTGCGAGGAGGTTGTCTTTGGGCAGCGCCGACTCGAAGGCTGCGGAGTCGTTGTCGTCGCTGCTGGCCGTGATGACGATGGGCGCGCCCGCCGCAGAGATCGTGCGCGGGCCGGTGAGGCTCTCGGGTTTGGGCATTGCGAGTGGCTGCGTCCAGTCTTCGGCGAGCAGGCGCACCGGACCGAGCAGGCCACTCGGTAGCAGCGGCGAGTCCTTGGTGAAGTAATTCCAGGTGGTGAAACAGAAGCGGCCCTTGGACGGGCGTGGCTCGTTTTTCAGGAACCACTCCGGAAACCGCTTGAGGAACGAACCACCCATGTGTCCCGGCAGCCACTCGCAATCCGCAGGTTCCTGTTCGTCTCCGATCAGTCGGTTAGCCCAGACATTGGTGATTTCAATTTCCAGCTGATTGCTCCCCATGTTGAGACCATCCGGAGGAAGTGAGATGCTCCACGGCGCACACCAGACGACTCCGAGGTCCACTCCATTGAGTTTGACCCGCGCGATGCAGTGGACGGTTCCGAGGTCCAGTTGATAGGGCGCTTTCAATCCGGTGACATCAAAGGTCTTCCGATAGACCGCTGTGCCGCTGTAATACTTGATGCCCGGCTCCGCGCGCTGCGTCCAGTCTTCCAGTTTTTCAAAACACACAGGTTCGCTCGGCCCGCCCCACTTGGGATCGAAACTCACCTGCCATTCGCCGGTTAGTTCCGTTTGCGGCGCCAAGGTCGGGAAATTGGCCAGGGCGGTCTTTGCTTTCGCATCAGTCGGCTTGCGAAACACAATGAAGAAACTCTGCGCAGCCGCAAAGTCCAACGGCACGAGGGTTTTTCCGTCGCGGACTTCAAACTGGATGATAGTTCGCATCGTGCCCGTCACCGGATCCCATAACTCTGGCTGCATGCCCTCAACTCCGAACGCGCACCATGCCGAGCCTGCGACCCGCTCGGTGTTTGCGACGAAATAAACGTCGGTCTGTTCGGCACGGCGGTGAATGGACTTCACGACGATTTTCCCTTCTACCCGGACGAACTTGAAATCCTGGGATGGCGCGACGAAGCTCCCCCATTGCAACAAAGCTTGGCAACGTTTCCAATAGCTGACGATCGCCTTCCCTGGCTTCCACCAAGTCTGCGTGCGGTCGAAGTGAGTGCCCCATTGTCCCATCGTGGCACCGGGCAGGTAACGCTCATCCCACGGCTGCTGCGGAAAGCGATGCAGCACGAATCGATTGATGCCAGCGCAGTAGGCTGCGTCACCGATGGACTTCAGCCACTCGGGTGTCTCGGACCACTGACTGTCGCCGGGGGCCCCGGTGAAGGCCTCGGCTTCGATGATGTTCTGCCCGCTCAGTCTTAGTGCCGCGATGGTGGAATCGACTTCATAAGGGGCATAGCGCCCGCCGCCAGTCCAGAACTCGGTCATCACGCGGTCCACCTTCGGCATGATCTCGTCCTGCCGCCAAGGCCCGCCGTAAGGTTCGCAAAGGAATTCCAGCTTCGCCTCATGCAGCATCTTTTGAATGATGGTGAAATAATCGCTATAGAGGTCCTTAATCGTCTCATTAAAATCGCTACGGAACTTGTCTGATTCCCGAGCGCTGCCGACCGTGCGCCCGGCGAAGGTCGCTAGAAATGGAGTTAGGTCATAGCCGCGTCGTTTGCTGAAATCCTCGCGCATCAGTGGCGTCCAGCCTGGAACTCCCGCCTCGTAGCTGTCAAAATGGACATGGGTAAAACCGGTTCCTATCAGATCACCGATGTGCTTCTGGATTCCGCCGATGACATGATTCATATGGAACTCAACCGCTTTCCGGCTCATCTTGTCGCACTCGAATCCGGTTGCCTTCCACTGTGCCGGTTGGACGAGCGTGCCCATGGTCGTGTGCCCGAATCGATAGATCACCCAGTTCCCCGCAGGCGCGGACCAACTCAGTTTTCCATCCGCATCTATCTTGGTGCTGAGATCGATGATCTGGTCTTTCGCCACCAGGCCGTCTGCTGGCATCGCGAGCACGGCGATGTCACGGAAGTATGTATTGCGTTCGGGGATTTCAGGTTTTTCAACCAGACCGGTATTTGGGTTGTAAACAGGGAATGCCTGAACCGCGCGCGGGTCCACCTTGGGGCGTGGCAGTTCTACCTGAACCTCGCCTCCCCCCGTGACGGGTGTCTGCGAGAAACAAATCTCCTGCATCGAATTCTCCGCAGTGATCCACGGTCCGCCGCTGGATTCGTAGCTCGGGCCGTTGAACATGCCGAAGTCCATTCCGAGCCGCTTGGATTCCAGTGCCGCATGACGGACCATTTGCCACCATGGTTCCGTCCAGGAGATGATCTCCGGTGTCGGGCTGTTTTGGATTTCGCCGGCCCACGGCGTGGTCACATCCGCTAGGCTGAAGACGGTGGTGCGGTTGAATCCCGCCGCTTTCAGCGCCTCAAGATCCCGGGTGATCCCCGCCTTGCTGAGATTGCAGCCCATCCACATCCACAGCACACCCGGCTTGGCGGTCTCGGGCGGATTTGTGAATGCTTTTTCGACATCAGCAGCCGGCACCGCCATGGCCGCAGGCGCGACAAGGAATGTGGCAAGGATTGCCGCCATCCATGAGTAATATATTTTACTCATTCGGATGTGATTTCAAACTGCTTCTTATGTTTGTTTGCCTCCGAAACGAGATCGAGCTGCCATGAGCGCGCGTTTTCGGCAGTGACATTGAATTCCTTCTGACTTTTCAGATCGAAAACCCAAAGCGCCGCGAGCGGGATGTGGAGATCGACTATGGACTTCAACAATCGACGGCATTTTGCAGCATTCTCAGGCGTCTCTCCAGGCGCACCGAACTCGCCGATCATAACGGGTTTCTTGAGTTTGCGGGAGACCTCCATTGCAATGGCGAACCGTTGATCGTCATCTTCATAGGCATGCAGGCTGATGGCGCAGATGGGATCGGGGTTGGCGAGGGCTAGAAATTCTGCGAACTGCTCTGGCGTGTCTTTTGTCCATGAATTCTCGTGCTCCTGATGCCATGCGGAAGGACGTGGGAAACTGTCACCAGTGAGGATGAGTCGCTTCGGGTCATGCTCACGCACCGCCTTGCCAAACTCGACGAAAGCCACGCGCACCATGGCGAAGGTAAGGTCATCGCGCTCGCTGCGTGCTTCAGGAGTGCCGAGGTCGGCGTGGGCCTTGGGGCGGTTGTCCTTGGCGTTCGGGAGGCTGGCCGAAAGCGAGTATTCATTGCCAAGTTCCCATGCCCAGATCGCCCGGCTGCCACGATAACGGGTGACGACCTCGCGCACATACTCGCGCATGCAAGAGTGGGTTTTACTCTGCGGATTGCCCCATTGATCCATCGGTTCTCCGACAAGATCCGGAACGCAGGCAAAGTACCAGAACAACGACGGAACCAATCCGATTCCGTGATTTTCCGCGGACTTCACCACACCATCCAACCGCCGGAAATACTCGGCGCGGTCCGTTTGATACAACTTCATATCCCTTGGCCAGAAGCCGGTGGCGCAAAAGCGGGCGAAAGGAATTCCCTTCGCGGCAAGGATGGCAAAACCGGCATCATAACTTGTATCATTACCGTCATTCAGAGTCCGTAGAAAGCAGTCGAAATAGTTGACGCCAATCCCCTGATATAGCCCGCCTTCCTTAAGCACGGTCGAGTCCGGACCGTTGGTGAGTCCTGCGGATGCTGGTGCCGATAGGCTGGGCGCACCTGCGGCACGCAGCACGCCAGCCAGTGCCAAGGTGGCCAATCCATAGGCAAGCACATGTTTCATGTTAGATTTTTTAATTCGGCTTCGACCCTGAGTTGGATTTCTACATGATCAGTCCTGGCGGCCCGATGAAGCCTCTGTTTTCACGCTGGACCCTGCGTTGACCTTATCCACTTTGACACCCGGCGGGACGGTGATTTTTGATAGAACGGTGCCGTCGGCTTGGCGGTCGTGGCGGACGTGGATGACGCCCTTAGGTGTCGGGTAATCGCCCTCGGCCCATTGGAGATTCCCCAGTTGAGGAGCAATCCCAACGACTTTGCAGCCCGGTTCCAGCGGCGTCACCCCGAGCACATGCTCGCTTAACCATGCCGTCGGTCCGCTCGCCCAACCGTGGCAAAGGCTGTGCCGGAACCCGATGTAGCAATACGCGCCATAGTCACCGTGCAAATCCTTCTTGCCTGGCGAGACCAGTTCGTCGATGCGCGCCGCATTGGCCGTCCAGTCCAGATTGAAATCTTCCCAGAACGTCGTCGCACCGTAGTCCAGCATGGTTCCCCAAAAGGTGCGGATGAATTCCAGCGCCGTATCCGAGTCACCGGATTTCGCCAGCGCCTGCAGGACATAATAGCCGTAGAAGGTTGAAATGTTCTTCGGTCCACCGACTTTGAGCACCTCATCCGAGACCTGTTTTGCAGGCATCATTCCCGCCAGTGAAAGAAGCGCCGCTCCGGATTTGGACTGGTTCACATTCGGCACCACTTTCCGTCCACGCGCGGCGGCGGTCACACAAAGATTTGCCGTGTCCTTGTCATCCAAAACCGTCATCAGGCGCGCGCCGCTTTCGAGCGTCATCACCAGCAATCCTTGCAACCCGGCCGTCACGCCCTGCTCGTTCGGAGAGCTGGGCCAATCGAGGAAACGCATCCCGTCGATGTGCTCCTGGCCGTCCGGTCCGATGAGCCCCGCGAGCCGCTTGAGCAGCACAGTGAGATAGGGCTTTTGTGCTTCGAGGTATTTGCGGTCACCGTTGTGCATCCAGAGGTCTTCATGGATTCGCACCCACCACATCGAATAGCTGGAGATGCCGTTCATCCATTCCGTCGCCGGCGTCACCTCGCGGGTGAAATCCAGCGAACGCGGCACCACTTCGTTGAAACCGAACACCGCGCTGATGGTGCTGACCTCGGGATGCATGTCGCCAATCCACACCAGTCGGTCGCGCTTGATGCCGTCCCAAAGATACTCCTGCATGTTGAGGTGTACCGTGTCCGCTCCCACCTGCCAGATGCGGTTGAGCCGCTCATCGTTGCACTTGAATGAGCCGATCCGGGGAATATCGCGGATTTGCAACACCGCGCGCACCTGGCTCAATTCCAAGGGCAGGCTGGCATCCACGCTGTCAATCCGCACAAAACGAAAGCCAGTCGAGCCGATGAATTGCTTGCCCAACCACGGCAGGGCGATCACCTGGTCGCGGATGGCGTGTTCATTACCCGCGTTTTGTGGGCCACCGAGTTCAGCCATCGCTTCGGAGGCCGATTCACCAAAGCGCACACGCACGTGCCGAAGTTTCTCCTGCTCAGGCATCCGGGTCGTGAACAACTCGATGCCGCCATGCAGTTCGCGGCCGAAATCCAGCAACACTCCTGCGGGCGAACTGGATGATGAAGTCAGCTCGCATGGCGGGCGCAGTTCTTTCAGCACGGCCTGCCCAGCGTTTGGAGAAATGAGCGCATTGGCATTTTTCACCCCCGTTTCGCTCTGCCAGACAATTCGTGTCGGCGGCACGAAGAACGAGGAAATTGGCGAGCGCTCGGCATGATTAAGCCCCGGCAGTGGGTCCCGGTTCGGGCTTGGCAAGTCCGCCGAACGAACAGCAAGGTTTGTCAGGGCCAAAAGGCTGACACAGAGGCAAATGTTCTTCATGGTTCGTATTCGTGGGTGTTTCGGTTCGGGCTCGTGCTTCTGGGTTCCGGATCAGCTTTGGACGGGTTGTCGGGAGCGTTCTGAATATGCAATTGGGGTATCCTTGTCACGTGACGCGTATGCGTCACATGCAGCCTCTTTGAGATGATACCCGTTGTGGCCAGTTGCTTTCGGAACGACCCTGCGCCGGTCGTGCTGGCTTGCATCGACCACTTCGCCGCCCAGTTTATTGCAACTCCAAGGATGTGGCAGGTTTCGGCAGCGGGATTTACAGAATGATGAGGAGATCCCTGAAATGCACCGCAATCATCCGTCGCTAGGCTGCCAACGAAGGGTTCGAGCTTCTCGGCGCTAGAGGGATCGCCGCCCATTGGATCGTCGAAATCCTCTTCGATGCGAGATGAGTATTGTTCACAGAGGTCCGGGGCGACCAACCGGGAGGAGTGCTTTCATGATGCAAAGGGTTGGTTTCCGGAACAACTGTCGGCCAGTGAGCGTTCCGTTGTAGGCATCGTGCGCGTTACTGTCTGATCAGCGGGTGAGTGTTTCGTCGAGGTTGAGAATCTGGCTGGCCACCATCGTCCAGGCGGCGAGTTCCGGAGCAGGAATCGCTGGGGCAGGAGTTTCACCTACCTTCAATAGCTTGGCCGCTTCATCCGGCTTGGCGTTGAAGTCGGCAAGGAGATCATTGAAGGAGGACTTGATGATGGTCCGCTCGTTAGGCTTAGGCAGACGATCAAGAAGCCGCTTGGTGATGTAGTCGATGCGTCGATCGATATCCGCCGAAGTGGAAATGGCATGTGCGGCAAGCTGCCGGGAGGCCTCGACGAATTGCGGGTCATTCAGAATGACGAGAGCCTGAAGCGGCGTGTTGGTGCGGTCGCGGCGGACGCAGAAAACCTCACGCGTTGGAGCGTTCAGTATTTCCATGGAGGCCGGAGCAGCCGTCCGTTTCCAGAACGTGTAGAGCGAGCGGCGGTAGAGCGATTCCCCACCGTCCTGCTTGTAATTGCTGGTGTTGGATTCCTTCATCGCCACCGCTTCCCAGAGACCTTCGGGCTGGTAGGGTTTCACCGAAGGACCACCGACCTTGTTAGAGAGAAGGTCTGAGGACGCGAGCGCCAGGTCGCGCAGCTGTTCCGCATCGAGCCGGTTGCGCGGGCCGCGCGAGAGCAGATGGTTGAGCGGATCTTTTTCCAATTTCTCGGGGCTGATGGTGGCGGACTGCCGGTAGGTTTTAGAGGTGACCATCAGCTCGATCATGTGGCGGTAGTCCCACTTCGAGTTGATGAATTCAGAAGCCAACCAGTCGAGCAGGTGCGGGTGGCTGGGACG
>JAIYDT010000516.1 GCA_027487355.1 Verrucomicrobiaceae bacterium | reverse complement strand
TGACAGCTGGATCGGCGGCTTCAGCGTCTCCGATGCCGGCACGGCGGCGGACCCCGACTATGACGGCACTTCGAACCTGCTCGAGTATGTCCTCAACGGTGACCCAAGTGCCTCTGATCCTGGAATCCTCCCAACGCTCGATTCAACTGGAACCAACTTCGTGTTCCAATTCACCCGTCGTGAGGAGTCGGACACGGACACCACCCAGGTATTCCAATACGGTTCAGATCTCGTGGGCTGGACCTCGATCAACATCACTCCCCCGGTCGGAGCGGGCGTCACCCTCGGCACCCCTTCCGGCGGAACCCAGGAGGTCACGGTCACCATTCCAAAATCCGTCGCAGTCGGCGGCAAGCTGTTTGGTCGCCTCAAGGCCAGCAAGCCTTGATCGTTTGATCCATCGCCGTCCGGATCTGTTCGATCAGGTCCGGACGGATTTTTTTTCAAGCTCATGAGTCAATTGTGAGATCCCCATTGCAAAGTCGAACTGCCATGGCGATGGCATCGGTGCTGGCCGCCACGTGCTGCCTCATGGCATCAGGCGCTCCTGTCACTAGCGTCACCGATGCCTTCAGCCCCAACGGAACACGCGGGTACAGTTACTCCGCAGGTCAGATCGGCAGTGTCTGGAGCAACTGGTTCGGCTCGGCCTTTCAGTCCCTTTCGTGGGATTCAGCGACGGATGCCGACTCTAACAGCAGCTCGGGGGCCCTGAAAATTGTCGCCAACTTTCCCGGCAGCGGCAGCAACCAGTTCACCGTCATCAACGGCTTCACCGGCATCAGTCCGGCCGTAAGCGCGCGACAGTTCACGGCGATCGAATGCGATGTGAAATTCGCGCCCGGTTCCGCCAGCTATCTCCGGAATGGAGTCCCGATCTACGGCTACGTCGAGCTCGGCATGGCCACGCCCAGCTTCGGACAACTCTACTTCGGAGGTGCCTACATCCCGGTTTCCTCCACCGGTTGGACGCACATCACCCTGCCACTTGATCCCGCCACCAACCCGAATCTCCTCAAGATCAACAACGTGATGGTCCACCTCTGGGGAGGCACCTCGCTCACAGGCAGCAGCACGCTCTGGGTGGACAACCTCAAGTTCACCGGCTCGACGATCACCGACACCGCGACGGTCAATTATGAGGCCGTCCGACAAACGATCGATGGCTTCGGAGCCTCCTCCGCCTGGGGCAGCTCGTGGAGCACGGCCGAGGCCGACCTGTTCTTCTCCACGGGATCGAATGGGGTCGGACTCTCCCTCCTTCGCAGCCGCATTGCGCCCAACGGCACCACGGTCGAGTCCTCGATCATGCAGATGGCCCAAGCCCGCGGTGCCAGGGTCTGGAGCACTCCCTGGAGTCCGCCGACCAACCTCAAGACCTCGAATTCGGTCAACGGCGGAAGCTTCATCTCCAGCCCGGCGAACTACCAGTCCTACGCCAACCAGCTCGCCAACTACGTCTCATCCATGAAGACGACCTACGGCGTCAATCTCCATGCGATCTCGATCCAGAACGAACCCGACCTCGAAACCACCTACGAATCCTGCCTCTGGTCGGCGGCACAGTTCCGCGACTTCGTGCCCTACCTTTCGGCGGCCCTCGCGGCAAAGGGAGTCGGCGCGACCAAGATCATGCTCCCGGAAAGCCAGCACTGGCAGTTTCCGCTCGCGGTGGACACGATGAACGATCCCGCCACCGCCGCAAAGATCGGCATCCTCGGCGGGCACAACTACGGAAGTACGGCGTCCGCAGTATCCCAGTTCGGCAGCCCCGCGCCTGTCGCCATCTGGGAAACCGAGCACTACTTCGGAAACAACGACACGATCACCAACGGCCTTGAACTGGCCGCCGAGATCCACGAGTTCATGGCCGTCGCCGAGGCGAACGCCTACCACTACTGGTGGCTCAAGGGCAGCGGCACCGGGTCGCTCGCCGGGAACAGCACGACCAATCCCGCGAAGCGTCTCTATGTGATGGGAAACTACAGCAAGTTCGTGCGGCCGGGCTTCCAACGCATCGGCATCACCAGCAACACCACCGCCCTCATCACCGCCTATCGCGATCCGGCCTCGCCCGCCTACGTCATCGTCGCCGCCAATCCCACCGCCTGGCCGATCACCCAGACCTTCAACCTCGCCTCCTGCCCGACTGACAGCTCGCTCGACCGCTGGGTCACCTCGGACACGCTCTCACTCGCCTCCCAGGCCGCCGTCAATGTCTCTGCCGGCAGCTTCACTGCGGAGCTTCAGCCCTTCACCGTCACCACCTACGTCGCGGCCTCCGCCACGCCCCAGTTGATCGCCTTGAAATCGAGCGACGCCATCGGATCCAGTTCGTTCAACGCCATCGGCAACTGGAATGACACGATCATCCCCACCTCGACGAAGGACTACACCACCGGCCAGTATGTGCTGAGGACCCCTTCCTCAGGAGGAAACCACACCTTCGCAGGCCTCTCGCTGACCGTTCCCCAATCGGGCTTCCTCCGGTTCAAAGGTGCCAACAACGACCGCATCACCATCCAGAATCTGACCCTCGACGGGGGTGCGCTTGATAACGGCAACTCCGCGACCACCTTCATCCTCGATGGCAGCCTTTCGGTGAATTCCCCCTCGATTCTCAATCCAGGACTCGACTCCTCCCGCACCATCCAGATCGCCGCGCCCATCACGGGAACCGGCTCCCTCGACGTTGGCAACGGAGGCGCGGGAAGCGTCATCCTCACTGGAGCCAACGATTCCTTCACCGGAGCCCTCAACGTCAATGGCGGCACCATCCTCAAGGTCGCATCGCTTTCCAATCTCGGCGGAAATCCTGGTTCCCTCAACCCAGCCCAACTCACCCTCTCCGGCGGCACGTTCCAGCCGACCGCCTCCTTCGAACTCCGTCATCCCAACAGCGGAATCACCCTCGGCACTGGCGGAGCCACCTTCTCCATCCCCAGCGGCGTCACGCTTTCCATCGCGAACCCAATCAGCGGATCCGGCCTGCTCACCAAGTCAGGAACCGGCACCCTCACGATCACGGGAGCCGACAGCCACAGTGGAAACACCGCCGTTTCAGCCGGCACCCTCGTCACTTCAGGGTTCAGCGGCAGTGGCTCTGTCAACGTCTCTAACGGAGCCTTCCTCACTGGAGGCGGAACGATCCAAGGCAACACCTCCATCAGTGGAACTCTCGCGCCGACCACCGACAATCTGACCTTCACTGCTCCCCTCTCGTTCGCATCCTCAGGAAAACTGCAGTGGGAACTCGACGGCAACATCGCCACCGCTGATCGCGTCTTGGCCGCAGCCGTCACCGTCACCAGCGGAGCGCGGATCGATCTCCTCCTCAACAGCCCGGACAGCGCCACCAACTTCCTCCACAGCTTCTGGAGAAGCAGCCGTACCTTCAGCGTCGTTTCCGCCACGTCGGTCACCGGATCGTTCACGCTCGGCACCGTGACGGCGGACTCCGGCGGACGACCCGCCGCCACCTACGGAAGCTTCGTACTTCAGCAATCCTCCACTGGAGTGAACCTTGTGTGGACCCCCATCCCAGGCTTCCCCGTGGTGGATGATCCTACCCTCATCCTGACCCAGCCAGCCTCGGACCTGGTCTCGATCATCGATACAGGCCTGGGCCTGCGTCTCGCCGCCAGCAGCAACTCCACCCCTGGGAATTCAGTCATCTGGACCCAGGTTTCCGGCCCGGGATCCGCGGTCTTCCTGAATGCCGCCGCGCTTGATACCGTCGTGACCTTCCCGGTCGCCGGCACCTACGTCCTTCGTAGTACCATCACCAATGCGGTCGGGTCCGTCAGTCGCGACCTCACCGTCCTGGTGGCCTCGCCAAACCTGCTCACCCTCTCGGAAGGCACCGATGGCTACACCCATGCCGGCACCTTCATCCGTGGCGACAACACGACCATGAACTCCGGCGCACGCGATCAGATCATCGTCGGCCGGAACGGCTCACCGCTGCGTGGACTTCTGTCCTTCAACATCCCGGCTCTCCCCGCAGATGCGATCGTTGATCGGGTCACACTGAATCTCTCGATCGCTGCCTCCGGAAGCGGCACCCTGCTCGGCACCCTCGAACTCCACCGGCTTCTCACCAACTTCAACGAAGGCAGCGGCGATGGCAGCAACGCGAGCAATGGAGCAGGCACCGGAGCGGACTGGATCACGCGCACCGGCAATGCCCTGGATCCTTGGACGACCGCAGGCGGGCTTTCCCCCATTGATTGTGACCCATCGAACCTCTCAATCATTCCGGGATTCAATCCGACCACCACAGCTACCGGAACCAAAGTGACTTTCCCTTCGAACGAGGCCCTGATTGACCTCGTCTCCGATGCGGCAGGAAACGCCTCACCCGCCGCGTTCCTGATCCGGGCGGCAGGAGACACCACCGGCTCCAGCACCTTCGTGCGATTCGCTTCAGACAACCACGCCAGCCTCACCCAGCGCCCTCAGCTATCGATCCATTACAAGCTTCACGAGGCGCCCAGCGTCTCGGCTGGCCCGGCTCCATCGGCGGTCGTGGGTGTTGCCTCGAATCTAACAGGCACCCTCGGCAACAGCCTCACCTCACGCTGGAGTCTCGTAAACGGCCCCGGATCGGCGGACTTCGCCAACGACTCCCAGCCCATGACCTCGGTGACCTTCAACCAGGCGGGGTCCTACCTGCTCCGGTTGAGCGCATCGAATGCCTATGGAGAAACCTCCACCACGGTGAATGTGATCGTTCAGGACATGGCCTATCTGACGTGGGCTCAGAACGAGTTCTCACCAGCCGAACTCAACAACCCATCGATCAGTGGACCCTCCGCCATCGCCGCTGGCTACGGATTGACAAACCTGATGAAATACGCGCTCGGTCTTCCGCCGAAGGTGCCCTCGATCACCAATACCATGATCACCAGGCCCCCGGGCCTGCTGCGCTTCACCTATCAACGCCCTTTCAATCGCCCGGATGTCACCTACTCCGTGGAATACTCCAGCACGCTCGCTCCCGGTTCCTGGACCACCAGCGGCATCAGCCTCCAGCGAATCGCAACCGGGACCGTCGAAACCTGGCAGGCGGAAAAGCCGGCATCCGGCTCACCCAGCGGCTATCTGCGACTGAAGGTCTCCCGCCCCTGAGCCTGTGGATTCCGAATTTTCCCGATGGTTGCGGCCACCTCGTTCCGTTTAGGATCGGGAAGCCAAGCCACATGAGCCTTCAACATCATCGCCCGCTTTTCGCCGCCCTGCTGTCGTCGCTTCTCGGAGTCACGATCGCCACAGCGGAACCAACGGTCATCTCCGTTTCACCCAAGGACGTCCGCCAGGAGTTCCAAGGCATGGGCTGCGGCGCGATCTTCTACGAGGCCCACGTCACGAGCCTCGGCGCGAACGGCCGTCAAACGGATCAGGAAACCCTCTACGACGATCTCTTCAAGAACGTCCGCACCGATTTCCTCCAGCTCCAGATCCGCCACAATCACGAGCCCGCGAACGACAACAACGACCCCTACACCCAGTCGTTCAACGAGAAGGATTTCGCCTACTGCGACCATCCCTTGAAGATCGCCGAAGCCGCGAAGAAGCGGAACCCGCAGATCAAGCTCTATGCGGTCCTCTACACCCCACCACCATGGATGAAGACCAATAACGACGCCAGCGGTGGAGGAAAACTCAAGGCTACCCTCAAGCCCGGACTTGAACTCGAACTTGCCGAGTACATCTGGGCCTTCCTTGCCCACATGCAGCGGCACGGACAAGCGATCGACTACTTGAGCATCGCCAACGAACCCGACTGGGGTCACGATCAACCGGGGTATTTCCTGACCACCGAACAGCACGCCGCGCTCTTTGCGAAGGTCGCCACTTATCTCGATGAAATGTCGCGCCGGCATCCGGAAACTCCGAGTCCCAAACTGGTCGCGCCGAACACGCTGAGCGCCGTCGATACAGCCGAAAAGACGCTGCCCGCCCTGCTGACGGCCTCAGCCGATCAGGTGGACGTGGTTGGATGTCACGACTACGACCGTCGTGGCCATCGCTGGGCGAAACTCCGCACCCTGGCCGCCAGGAAGCCACTGTGGATGACCGAGTGCTGCTTCAACGGCGTCGACAAGTCACCCGGACTGATCAACTCCGCCGGGGAATTCTGGCTCTACATGACCGAGGCCTTCAACGAGGGCGTCAATGTCTGGATGGCCTATGACTGGGTCTATCCGCCACGCGAAGGAGGCGAGGCGCTCATCCACCTCAACTGGGGAAAGAGTTATGTGAAGACCAAGATTTATCATGGCTTCCGTCAATGGTGTGCCCCGCTGGCTCCGGGCATGCATGTGGTCGGAACCACCGTTCAAGGCCCTTTCGCGACCGATATCTCGAAGCCCGGAATCAAGACCACCGCCTTCCTTTCCGCCGATGGCAAGCGACTCGTCGTCCACACCGCTGCCGTGCAGGACCAGGATGCCGATCTCGAGATCAAGCTCCCGCCTCCGTTCTCCAACTCAGGCTACCGCGCCCGTCGGACGGGAAAGGACGAGGACTTCGCCGAACTTCCAGGCGGACAGGTCAGCAATGGAAAGCTCAATACTCGGTTGCCCGGAAGGTCCATGCTGACCCTGGTGTTTGATCGCTGACCGCGGGAAATTGAATCGTCACCGCTCAAGATAGGGGTGCCTCCAGCCTCAGGCCGCTTCCGTCGCCACAGTTCCCGACCTCCCATCGATCTCAGCCATCACCAGGTCATGTATTGGAACGGAGTCCCTTTCCGAAAGAAGATCATGCGCAAGATCCTCCATCCGCACGAAGGTCACGCCCTTGTCCGACCAGGCCTTCAGGAGATCACGGAAAAGCGGCAGCTTCATCATGCCTTCGATTTCCGCATGAAGCGTGAAGACATTCAGTCGGTCATCGCAAAGCAGATCGAGGTAGTGCTGGACGATCCTCTGATCCGGGTACTCCGCCCGGCCTAACAGCTCATCAAAGGTCGGCAAGGTGCTCGGAATCTCGATCGTCCTGAACGTGCGACCCTGGATCCTGGGAAAAAACGGCGACTGTCCACGGGTGTCGCTCGCGTAGAGCAGCTCCGCCTCATCATAGACCTGCTTGCTCTCGGCACTGGCCTGCCAGCCCGGGGCACCCGCCGTGACGGGCCTGCAGCCAAAGATGCGTTCGAATTCATTAATCGCCTTGCCAAACTCCACTCGCACCTCGTCGAGCGTCATCTTGAACAGGTAATCCTGCCAGTTGAAGTGATCATAACAGTGGATGCCGACCTCGAAGCCCCGGTCACGCACGCCGCGCATCAGGTCGGCCTGGCGTCGGCCGATGTGCGGAGCGGGCAGCAGCGTGCCGTTCAACAGCGTGCGGATGCCATACATCTTGACGACGCTGGTGCGGCTGACCTTCTGAAAAAAACCTGGCCGGAACACGCGGCGGATCGCCTTGCCGGTGTTGTCCGGACCAAGGGAAAACAGGAAGCTCGCCGGTGCCGAGAACTCCTCCAGCAGGGACACGAGCGCGGGAACGCCCTCGCGGGTGCCGCGGTCCGTATCCACATCCACTTTCAGTGCGACGACAGGCATGGAATCCATTCAGGCGACCAGTTCGTAATCCTTGTGGGCAAGATGATAGTCCAGCGTGTGGCGGATCGCGGTGACGAGATCGACTTTCGGCACCCATCCAAGGGCCTCCTTCGCCGCCTTGATCGAGGGCACCCGGGTGTGGATGTCCTGATAGTACTTTCCGAAGTATTCCTCCGATGAAACCGATAGAACCTTGGTCTCAGCGGCATTCTGGGCGTACTCCGGATAGTGCCTGAAGGCTTCCAGAATGATGGTCGCGAGATCGGCCACCGTCACGTTGTTGTCCGGATTCCCAATGTTGAAGATCCGCTTGGAAGCGGCTCCATCCTTGTTCTCGATGATGCGCAGCAGGCAATCCACACCGTCCTCGATGAAAGTGAACGAGCGGCTCTGCGAGCCACCATCGACGAGCTGGATCGGCTTCTTGAAGATCACATTGCTGATGAACTGGGTGAACAGCCGCGAGCTGCCTTCCTTGGGCTCCAGCACGTTGTCGAGCTTCGGCCCGATCCAGTTGAAGGGGCGGAACAGGGTGTAGTCGAGGTTGTCGCGGATGCCATAGGCATAGATCACGCGGTCGAGAAGCTGCTTCGAAGCGGCATAGATCCAGCGCTGCTTGTCGATCGGACCGTAAACCATGTTGCTCGTTTCCTCATCGAGCACGTCCTCCGGTGACATCCCGTAAACCTCAGAGGTCGAGGGAAACACAAGGCGTTTTCCATACTTCACGCACTTGCGGACAATCTCCAGGTTCGCCTCGAAATCGAGCTCGAACACCCGCAGCGGATGCTGCACGTACTGGGCCGGATTGGCGATGGCGACCAATGGAATGACCACATCGCACTTCTTCACATGATACTCGATCCACTCCTGATTGATCGTGATGTCACCTTCGACAAAGGTGAAACGCTCATGAGCGAGCACGGAGGTCAGCTTGTGATCGCCGACGTCCATGCCATAGACCTCCCAGTCTTTCTGCTTGAGGATCGCTTCGGTGAGGCTGCTGCCGATGAAGCCGTTGGCTCCGAGGATGAGAACTTTCAGTGGCATGAGATGGTGGTGTTAGAGGATGGTTCCGGCCGGGATCGCGGGGACGGACGCGCCGCGCCATTCGGTGCGGGTGAGTTCAAGGGCACCCTCGCCGGTGGCGACGATGAGAGGATCGGAGGAAAGCACTTCGCCGGGCTGGCCGCTGTGGTCTGAAAGGATCTTCGCCCACCAGACCATCAGCCGGGCCTCGCCCACATCGGTGAAGGCACCTGGATACGGGTCGGTGACGGCACGGATGAGGTTGAAGAGTTGAAGTGAGCTCTTCGACCAGTCGATGCGGCCATCCTCGGGGGTCCGACCGCCGAAATAGGTGGCCTGGGAATCGTCCTGCGGCGTGCCTTTTGCAGTGCCTGTTAGAAGCGCGTCAAGCTGCCGTTCCAGTACGACGCGTGCGCATGGCATGACTTTCCGGAACGCCTGCTCGGCGTTGTCATCGGAGTCGATATCGACCCCTTCCTGATCGATGATTTCCCCGGCGTCGGCGCATTTCACCATGCGGTGGAGAGTCATGCCGATGTGGGATTCACCGTGAAGGATGGCCCAGTTGATCGGCGCGCGACCGCGATACTTCGGCAGCAGCGAGCCGTGCATGTTGAAGGCCCCAAGCGGCGGCAGATCGAGGATCTTCTGCCCGATCATGTGACGGTAGTAAACGGAAAGAATGAGGTCCGGCTTCATCTCCGCGATCTTTGCGCGCCACTCCGGCGTGTTCACCGAATCCGGCGTGAAAACCGGAATGTCGTGCTCACGGGCGGCAACGGCGGGAGTCTTGAACCAGATCTTCTCGTTCGGATGGTCCTCGTGCGTGATGAGTCCGATCACGTTCTCACCGCGACCAACCAACAGGTCGAGGCACTGGTAGCCGACCTCGCTGTAGCCAAAGAACAGGATGCGCGGGCGGCTCATGGCTTCACCTCCAGGATGTGGCTGACGTGGTAACGGGCCCTGTTGCGAACGACCTGATAAGTACGACCCATGTACTCGCCGATCAGTCCGATGCCGACCATGCAGAC
>JAIYDT010000099.1 GCA_027487355.1 Verrucomicrobiaceae bacterium | reverse complement strand
TTCTACCTCGCCTGCCTCGCCGCTCTCCTCCACATCACCGGCCTGATTCTGATCCCTTCTGCGAGATCCTTGGAGCCCGTCCTTCCCGCCGAGTGAACTTCCTCTCATGGACTCCACATCCTACACGAAGCGACTACGCACTGCGAGAGTACTCCTGACGCTTGCAGTTCTCGTGGCAGCGCTTGCCTGGTTTTTTCCCAGAAACACTCTCAAATGGGGCTCTTACAAGTACCCCTCGGTCTCCGCTTCAGAACTTCTCCACGCTTCCATTGTGGGCATCTTTCCGGACGCGAACCCGAGTTTATACGAACTCAAAACGGCCTGCATCGCCATGACTTCGCTCATCGTCTTGACTCTTGCAGCGGCTCCCTTCGCCGTCTCACTTCTCTCAAAAGCCCCATTGTTGAAATGGCTTTGGATCCTTGTGGATCTTGGATTGGTGGTCGGTCTCTCCATCGGCTGGCACATAGGAAGGGAGTTTTATTTCATGAGCCTAACGGTGGAATACATTCCTGATGTCTATGCACGGAGTTCGCCCGGCTTCTACTTCGCAGGCCTCGCCGCTCTTCTTCATTTCACGGGTCTCTTCCTGATCCCCTCCGCGAAATCCTTGGATCGTCCGCCTCTACCCTCCTCGGAATGATCATAGGGCCAAAGGCCTGCTCCATACCAGCCTGGGGCAACGCCCCAGGTCTCGAAATCGAAGAATTGCCGAGGGCTGTAGGCCCGTTCCATTCAGTTGCCCCTCGACCCGCGATCCCGCAAAGAGACTGCCCGGGCCTTCAACCCACGATTCATTGTTCACATGAAACCCAGGGCAATGCCCTGGGTTGTTATGGGATCGGGCCTTTGGCCCTGAAGATGGAAAATCGGACTGAGTCTTTCCCTAAATTCGTGACTCGGACCCGCATGGGAAAGCGGCGTGGCGTTTCACTTCCCGCCGCACTCCAAGGGGCCGGTCCATCTGAAATTCCTGTCTCCTTCTTGGCTGAACCTGCCATCCGCCATTCGCCATCCGCCATTTGCGGCTTCAGCGCTCCGGCTTTGCTTCTTCGGCCTTCTTCTGGATCGTTTCGCCGGCTTTCTGGAGAAATCCACCCGTCTTTTCCGCAGCCTTGCGGAGGCCTTGCTCGGTCTTCTCGGCGGCGGTCTTCACGCCTTGCTCGGTTTTCTGGCCGGCGGTCTGCAACGCCTGGCCGGTCTTTTCGATGGCATGATCCAGCCGCTGTCCGGGCGTTGGCTGGACCAGATCCGTGTCGGGAGCGCTGGGCTCTTCTTCGTCAGGCGACTGGTCTTCCACGGGAATGGCGACCGGCGGCGTGACCACCTCGTCAGGCGCGGCTTTCTCCGGTGCCGAATGAGGGGCGGCGGTGGCGGCAGGCTTCGGCACGAACTCGACGGTCGTTTCCTTCTTTCTGCAAGAAACGAGCAGTGACGCGAAGACCATCAACGGCAGCAGGGAACGCGCTTTCATGACGGAACGATATGCGCTTGTCGGCTCCTTTCGTCAAGAAAGCGCGGCACTCCATCAGTAAACGTCGCGCAGGTAGCGCTTGTCCTTCTTGAGCTGGGCGATGAACGCAGTGGCGTCCTCCGGGGCGAGCTGGCCGTGTTCGACAATGACCGCGTGCAGGGCCTGATCGACGTCCTTGGCCATGCGCGTGGCATCTCCGCAGACATAGAACGCGGCTCCGTCCTGGAGCCATTTCCACAACTCGGCCCCCTGCTGGAGCATCAGGTGCTGGACGTAGAGCTTTTCCTTCTGATCGCGCGACCAGGCGAGATCGAGACGGGAAAGCGTGCCGTCCTTCTGCCAGGCGGTGATCTCATCCTCGTAGAGGAAATCGGTGGCGCGATGCGGATTGCCGAAGAACAGCCAGTTGCCGCCCTTGGCCGAGGTGGCCTGGCGCTCCTCAAGGAAGGCGCGGAACGGCGCGATGCCGGTGCCGGGGCCGACCATGATGACTGGCGTGTCGCCATTTTCCGGCAGGCGGAAGGCCTTGTTGGAATGCACGAACACGCGAGGCTGGAGACCCTTCGAGCGGTCGGAAAGGAAGGTCGAACAGATGCCGCCACGCTGACGGCCATAAGCGTTGTAGCGAACCACCGCGACGCAGAGATGAACCTCTCCGGGATGGGCCTTCGGGCTGGAGGCGATCGAGTAGAGGCGCGGCTGGAGCTTTTTCAGGATGCCCACCAGGTCCTCGCCGTCGCTGAAGTCGGCCGGGTAGTCGATGACCAGATCGCTGAGGTCGCGTCCCCAGCAGAAGTCGTCCCAGGCCTTCTTGTCATCGGCCTCGACCAGCGAGCGCAGATAGGGCGAGCCGCTGCGGGCCTGCCATTTCTGAATGATCGACTTGTTGAGCGTGCCGATGTCATAACTGGAAATGAGCGCCTCCCGCAGGCTGGCTTCGCCGCCATCGGGAAGTGGAACGGTGCCGGGCTTGAAGGGGAGATTGGACAGGATGAGATCGACCAAGGACTCCGGATTGCGAGGGAACACGCCGAGGGCATCGCCGACCACGTATTCAAGCCCGGAACCCTCCAGAGAGAGTTCGATGTGGTGGGTCTCCTTTTCGCCGCCGGTGTTGAGGTTGAAGTTCTTGAGGATCGGCGATGGGAACGGGTTCTTTTTCGAGAAGCCTTCCTCGATCTCCACGGCCGGGGCAACGGTGGAAACTGCAGCACCCGATGGGGCCAACACGGCGATCACTCCCTCCGACCATTCCTTGAACGGAGCATCGAAATCCACATCGCTGTCGATGCGCTTGAAGATCCGGTTCGCTCCGAGTTCCTCCAGTCGGGTGTCGAACTCGATGCCACACTTGCAGAAGTCCGGGTAATTGGTGTCGCCCAGCGCGAGGACCGAGAAATTCATGCCCTTCAGCCGTGGGGCCTCGGCACTGAGGATCCAGCGGTGAAACTCGCCCGCATTGTCCGGTGGCTCACCGTCGCCGTAGGTGGAGGTGATGATCAGGACGTTCTTTTCCTGCGGCAGGCGGCTGCGGTCATAGGCCCCGAGATCGTGGAGTTCCGGCTCGAAGTTGCCCTTCTTGAGGGTCTTCAGCAGCTTCTTGCCGAGGCCCTCGGCATTTCCCGTCTGGGAGCCGAAGAGGATGGTCACGGGAACGGCCGGGCCGCTGGCGGCGGTGGGGAGTCCCTCGGTGAGGAGCTTGCCAAGGAATCCGCTCAACCACGCCCGCTGCTCGGGAGTGAAGGGAGCGTCGTCTGGAATCACGATCGGACTGGTCATTTTCTCAAATGGGCCCGGTTTTGATCGGGTCCGAAAGGTGGGAGAGTGGGATTGGAATTAAGCGTGAGGCGTGCCACGCCGAGAGGGAAAATCGTTGAACTTCAGTCGCCGAGGAGTTCGAGAAAACGCGGCAGGACCTTGCGGTAAAGCGTGTTCTTTCCGCCGCGTGCGAGCTGGGCTCCGACGAGTCCCGCATCGTCATCCGGATCCGCCGGAGCGAGCGAGGTCTGGGAGTTTGCGGACGTGATGAGCTCGCGCAACAAATGGGCGGCCCCTGCCGTGCGGGAAATCCGGACAGTCACGCCGGGTGCATTGAGTTCGAGAAGACCGAGCGGAGCAGACGACTCATCAGCCTCCAGCGATGCCGTGATGGCATGGCCCGACTTCGACTCCAGTGGAAAGGTTTCAACCGGCCCCTCATGAGACGCCGCGAGCCCGAGACCCTGACGCCAGCCGGCTTGAATGCTGATCCACGCCAGCAGTTGTAGCGCGGAGCTGCGGTGCTTCGGATGATGGACGATGCGGACCGTTTCAATGGAAGGCAGGGCCGAAAGTGCCACCGGATCGTCAAACATGCCCGCCAACGAAAGCCTATACTGCCAGGTGCGTGTCCAGGCAAGGTCCTGCACCACGAGGTCGAGTGTCGAGGAAGCCACCGCTTCATTCAATCTGACGAAGTTCGCCACCGGATCCGCCCACGACGAGCTGTCGATCACCAAGCGGTCGATCACACTGGAAAGCCGCTCGCGGAAGACATCGGACAGCTCGCCCTGCCACCAGAAGACCAGCGGCAGATCGCTGTTGAGATGGCCGAAGACGGTGTTCCGGAAACGACCGGTGACACGACCCGTGAACACAAAAGCGATCTGCTCGCAGCAGACCGACTTTTTCCCCTCTGCCAGATGGCAATGCGCCGTGATCCATGCGCGGATCGAGGGAATCTCCACCGTGCGATCGAACTCCACGAGAATCGCGCGACACGCATGCTCACGCGTCAGCTCACGGATGATGGCGGAATTTTGTCGCAGCGAGCCCGTCTGCTCGGAGCAGGTGACGAGGTTGATCAACGAGGCATTGGTGTGCACCTCGTCCGCCTCCCAGAGCTTGCGCAGCTCCTTGTCAATGGAGGCGACAGGCACTTCCTCACCGAGCTCGGGGTCCATTTGAAGATCGAGTTTCAAGTTTTCAGTTTCAAGTTTTCAGCGAAGACGAAGATCAGAAGTGCTCGGTTTTCTTCCTTCAAACTGAACACTGAACACTTCCAACTTTCTTACAATCTGCGCCAGGCGTGGCCGTCCTGATCGAGGAGATCGTCGGCCTCCTTCGGGCCCCAGGAACCGGCGGTGAAATTGGCCATCGGCGGCGGGTTGTCGCTCTGGTGCCAGGCGTGTTCGATGTGGTCGATGAACTTCCAGGCTTCCTCGACCTCGTCGCGCCGCGCGAAGAGCGTGGCATCGCCGGCCATGGCATCAAGCAGCAGACGCTCGTAGGCCTCCGGGCTGCCTTTTCCGAAACTGGTGGCGTAGTGGAAATCCATTTTCACTGGCTCCAATCGCAGGCTGGTGCCGGGGAGTTTCGAGACCATGCGCAGCGAAATGCCTTCGTCCGGCTGGATGCGGATGACGAGGACGTTTCCGCCGGGAACCCCACCGGGCAGGGCGTTGAAGAGCACGCAGGGCGCGGGCTTGAAATGGACGGAGATCTCGGTGGACTTCTTCGGCAGACGCTTGCCCATGCGGATGTAGAATGGGACGCCGCTCCAACGCCAGGTGTCGATCAGCAATCTAACAGCGACATAAGCCTCGGTCGTCGATTCCGGATTCACGCGGTCCTCTTCCCGATAACCGGGAACCGCCGCGCCATCAATGTGGCCTGCCGTGTACTGGGCGCGGACAACATTCGCGGCGACCTTTTCCGGCGTGTCCCACTGGCGCAGTGAGCGGATCACCTTCACCTTTTCATCGCGGACGCCATCGGCCGAAAGATCGGTCGGCGGCTCCATCGCGACGAGGCTGAGAAGCTGCAAAAGATGGTTCTGCACCATGTCGCGCAGGGCACCGGCATGATCATAGTAGCCGCCGCGACCACCCTCCATGCCGAGGTTTTCGGCGCAGGTGATCTGGATGTGGGAAATGTAGCGGCTGTTCCAGAGCGGTTCGAAGATGGCGTTGGCAAAGCGCAGCACCATCAGGTTCTGGGCGGTCTCCTTGCCGAGATAGTGGTCGATCCGGTAGGTATCGCTTTCGTGAAAGGTCGCGTTGACCACCTCGTTGAGATGCTTCGCGGTGGCGAGGTCGGTGCCGAAGGGCTTTTCCACGATCACGCGTGACCAGCAGCCCGGAGCCGCCTCGTTGAGGCCGGCTTCCTTGAGGGAAATGAGGATTGGGTCGAAGAACTCCGGCGCGCTGGCGATGTAGAACAGGCGGTTGCCCTTGCGGCCGCGCTCCTGGTCGATCGCATCGAGCCGCTCGGCGAGCCGCTTGTAGCCATCGGGATCGGTGAACTCGCTCTGATGATACGAAATGTTTTCGGAAAACGGCCCCCAGATCGCGTCGTCATGCCCGGAGCGGGAGACCTTGCGGTTCAGCTCCAGCAGGCCCTCACGGAACTCGGCGTCGGATTTCTCACGGCGGGCGAAGCCGATGATCTTCACACCGGTCGGCAACTCACCATCGACGGCGAGGTTGTAGAGTGCCGGGACCAGCTTGCGGTGGGTCAGGTCTCCGGTGGCACCGAAGATCACCACCGTGCAGGACTCGGGGCGGGAACGGGAAACGAGGTCTTCGCGGAAAGGATTGGTCATGCGCGCAGGGGGATTTCAACCCGTATGCCCCGGGAGGCAAAGGGAAATTCGGATCATTTGGACAAATGCTGCTCATGCCGGGCATGTGCCGGATGATTCGAAGAAATGAGCGATCCTCAGTGCTTCAGCCATGGGCCAGCGAGTCCAACACGTCGAGCAACGGACTGGCGGTGATGGATTCGGTCAGCGGGATGCGGTGCGTTCCAAGATAAACGACATGCAGATGGTCCAGGCCCAGATCGGCGAGCGCGACCTGCATCGACTTCGTCGTCGAGGGCTTCTCCGTGTATTTGAACTCAAATCCAAGTCTCTTGCCTTGGTGGAACACCAACAGATCCAGCTCCGCGCCCGAGTGGGTGGCCCAGAAATAGGCGTTCGAGTCACCTGTCACGGCGAGGATCTGCTCCAAGGCGAATCCTTCCCACGAGGCACCTAGCTTGGGATGAGCCTCCAGTGCGGCCTGGTTTTCCAAGCCCAACAAAGCATGGCAGACACCGGAGTCCCGGATGTAGATCTTCGGTGCCTTGACCTGCCGCTTTTTCAGATTCTCAAACCACGGCGGCAACTGTCGGACCATGTAGGTGCCGGAGAGAATGTCGAGGTAACGGCGGGCTGCAGGCTCACTGCTGCCGAGTGCGCGGGCCAACTCGGAGGCATTCCAGACCTGCCCATGATAGTGGGCCAGCATCGTCCAGAATCGCCGCAAGGTGCTCGCCGGAATACGGATGCCGAGCTGCGGAATGTCCTGCTCCAAAAAGGTGCGGAAAAAGTCCCCCTGCCACTGCCTCGCCGCCCGATCATTACGGGCGAGATAGGCACGAGGAAATCCACCACGCCCCCAGAGCTTAAACAGATGCTCCCCACCGGTTTCCTCAAGCGTGAACCCAGTCACATCGACGAAGGAAATGCGGCCCGCCAGCGACTCACTTGCCCCTTTCACCAGCTCCAGTGAAACGCTTCCGAGAATCAGAAATCTGGCCGGAGTGTCCGGTCGATCCGCCAGCACCCTCAGAACCGGAAACAGCTCCGGCATGCGCTGGATCTCATCCAGAATCACCAGTCCCCTCAGAGGAGAAAGGGCCAGCTCGGGATTGGTCAACCTGGCAAGGTCCGACGGAGATTCGAGATCGAATCGATGCACCGGCTCACTCCCCAAAGACTCCGCATAGAGCCGGGCAATCGTGGTTTTCCCCACCTGCCTCGGACCCGGCAGGGCCACGATCGGGTAGTCCACCAATCGCTCACGAATGGAGTTCAGATAGGCGGTTCGGGCCAGGATCATCCTTGAAATTTGAACGATAATCGTTCGATTTTCAAGGATATTTCCGAGACAATACCCCCTCACCCCGGCACCCGCCCAGAAATGCGTCTTCAGGAGATCACGGGAGAATTTGGCTCATCCCAATCAGTCGCGGACTCGTTCCAGCATCAGATCTCCGAAGTGTCCACCATCCATTGCCCCTCCGGGAGGCCGGTTCCAAACACCGTGGCCTGGGCAACGGTCGGCGGCAGCATCGCGGATTCGATGATCGCGCCGAGAGCAGGTTGCTCCGCCGGGAGGGACAGGAAGAGTCCCGGGATTCCCATTTCGCCAGTCCGTTCCACAGCCGTCGCGATCAGATCGCACAAGGCCCGTTCCGAGTCAAAATGCACTCCGGTGAGGTGCGCGGAGACCATCTCATGGCCGTCGGAGTGCCAGAGTCGCTTTCCCTTCCGTGTATCCACAATCCTCCCCCGGGCCCCATCGACCTGCAGATGACACGGTTCGATCTCCGAAACCAGGGAGGCATTGCCAGCTAGAAGCCGATGGCAACTTCCGCGCGGATCCGAAGACAGACCCGCCACCGGATGAAACCCTGCCCGAGTATCGAAACGCAGGATCGCGAGACGGCCGATCACCTTGAAGGATGGAATGCCAAGTCTGCCGGTGTGCTGATCGGTTGGGATGGAGCCGGACATCACGACCGAATAGGCGGCTTGGTATCCATCGCCCATCGTTTCATCGCGGGCCTTGAGTGCAAGACGGCCCAACACGGTGCGGCCCCGATGGGCGGAAGCGACTTTCGTATCGCAGAGATACACGACGGGGAGCATCGAACCGTCAGCGAGCACCGCAGTGCGCCGCACAACGGTTAGAGCGCCGACAATGTTTCCCGAACTCTCCGCGAGATAGATTCTCGCCTCGCCCATGCAGCGGAAGAAAAGCGAGTAGTCCGGATCGTGTGATATCGAAAAGGATCGGCCCGGTCCCAACGGATAGGTGAACTCCTTTTCGAAATCGGCCAGTGCGAGCGCGGTTTCCCGGTCCGGCATTCCTGTTAGACAATGGATTCTCATGGCCAGGACGCGAGGAGGATCTGCGGATAGAAAAAACTGCGGTCCATGCGTTGGAGGAGGTCCCCCTGCTCCCGATGCCAGCGGAGGGCAGGAAAGAGGGCGGGGATTTCCAGGCTGGAATTCAACTGGCGGATCAAGATGTATCCGCCCGGCTTCAACGCGCGATGGGCGGCCGAAAGAGTGGCCGCAGCCTCGGAGGGAGACAGCCAGTCGAGGATGTTTGACAAATGAACGAAGTCGAAGGAGCCGGGTGCAGAGCCCTCCAGCGTTTCCCGCATGGGGCCGCATCGATACTCGGGATGTGCCAGAAGCGGCGAACGATCCGTCAACCAGCCCGCAGGAGCATTCGGCGGAAATTTCCCCGCAAGAAGCTGCCAGATCCATGGATTTCCGGAGGGTGGGAGCCGCATGGTGATGTCGCGAAGCTGTTGGAGGAAATGCCAGTGGAATGCCTGCCGCGGATTGCGGGTGGCCGCCTCGCCGAACAGGGCGATGAGGTTCTCCAAGCGCAGAGCCGTGGCGAAAGCGGTATCCAGCGCCTTGCCGGTGGCCGTGTCCGGCGCGATCATCCTGCTGGCGACCTGTTCGTCGGTGGAGTTGAGGAATTCCGCGATTGCAGTTGATACGGGCAGGAGGAGCCTGCGCAACTCAGCGAACGCCGCCTCATAGCGTCCACAATGATCCGGACCGATCTCGGCAACCAGCGACAGGGGCCCGAACACCTGATCGGTTAGATTCAGTTTCTCGAAAATCCCGATCCATCGTTCCTTGCGTTCTTCGGAGGGCATCGGAAGCTGCCCCAGCAATGCCATACCCTCCATGGCGGTGGATGTCTCCGCCAGATGCATGCGGCAGCGGGTGAGCGCGAGTTGTGCCGGATTCACATCCACGAGAACGAGCCGCGCCAGAGGAAGCCTTGCCAGGCAAACCGCAGTCTCACCGCCGGAGGCGATCATCACCACCCGGGCATGCTCCGGAAGCCTGCGGGCGATTTCCAGATCCAGCTGCGGGTCCTCGCGGACCTGGGAAAAGGCGACTGGAAGCTTCGATGCCGCAACGGCCCAGCGATCGGCCGCAGGATTCATGGCGTTCCGCTCCATGGCCCTCGAATGAAGCTGTGCCGGATGAAATGCAGCACGAAAGAGGTGTAGGAACGGATGAAAGGCGCGCCGCGTCGGCGCAATTCCGGCTCCAACAAACGGTGGGCTGCCGACAGACGATACCAGGGGATTCCCGGGTAGAGATGGTGCTCCAGATGATAATTCTCATTGCACATGAAGAACCGGACCACCGGGCCGGTCAGGATGCTACGCGTGCCGAGGATCTCGTCATCGGAATGCTCCAACAGGGTGTGCTGGCTCATGCCGCGAATGTTCACCATGGTGTTGATGAAAAGCATCGGGCCCAGCCAGCCGTGGACCAGCCAGCTTGCCGGAAGCATCCACCAGGTGAGCCAGGCGATGGATGTGCAGCAGACGATTTCCACGGCGATTCCCGCCCGCGCGTTCCAGGATCCGTGTTTCCAACCAAGAATGGGAATGGCGGTGATGTAGACGGGATAGCCGATCAGCAGGCGCATCCAGTTGAGGGTGAAAACTCCCCAGGTCCAGCGGGTGTAGTTTGAGTAATGATCGGGATCGTGCTCGCCGCCAAGATCCGCATGATGCTCCAGGTGCAGCACCCGATAGGCGGAATAATTCTGCCACACCGGCCAGGC
>JAIYDT010000151.1 GCA_027487355.1 Verrucomicrobiaceae bacterium | reverse complement strand
GGGGCAGGGGGCCGGGGGTCGGGGGTCAGGGGTCAGGGGTCAGGGGTCAGGGGTCAGGGGTCAGGGGTCAGGAAGGCAAGGGAAGAGATGCAGGTTGAGAGCAAGCGGGAGCAGGGATCTCTTCCATTTCGAATTTCAGATTTCGTCATTCGAATTTTCTTCACCCACTCTTCCCTTCGACGTTCGATGTTGGACGTTCAATGTTCGATGTTCGCAAGAGCCCAACGCCGCCAACCCAGGGCCAAGGACAAGCCGGTGATCCGGAGCTGATGGAACGTGTCCCGACTGTCTCAGTCGGAAGTTCCCAACAGACCCCTTTCACGAAACTCGGATGGCCCCCGACACTTTTAGACTTGTAAAGCCAATCACATTTCTTTAAAGGATTACATGTCATTCCGATGAAAAATATTTAGTTTACTCCTTCTCAAATGAGCAACAAGCGCTTTCGTGTGGCATTTTCTTTCGCAGGTGAAAAGCGAGATCACGTGCAAAAAACTGCTGAGATTTTGGCTAAATGCTTTTCACAGGAGAAGATCCTGTATGATAAATTTCACGAATCTGAGTTCGCAAGGTACGATCTTGGGATCTATCTTCCACAGCTGTACAGCGAACAATCAGATTTGATTGTACCGGTAATCTGCGAGTCCCACGACCCGAAGCTTTGGACGGGTTGGGAGTGGATGCACATCTATAGTATTCTTACTAAAACTGACGGCTATCGCGTAATGCCATGCCGATTTGATCATGCGAACGTTGAGGGACTAAGTCTTGCAGCGGCGTTCGTCGAACTTGATAATAGGTCACCATACGAGTTTGCTTGCCTGATCCTCGAACGACTAGCCCTGAATGAGCAGAGACCCCGAAACTATTACCTCGAAATATTGAGGGCTATCAAGCAAGACGCTCCAACATCTGATACTGCTGCCGATCCTCCACTATTATTTCACCCGCCTTTCGAGCAACAAGGTACAAATGTTTGGCCTCCGAACCCTCAAGTATTAGCATCATCTTCCAACTTCTTTAATACACTTGTTTCGATTAGCAAATCTGAACGAGATATTCTTAAACTCGAACCAGACAAGAATTTTTTAGATCAAGTCGCCAAGTTTTTAGACGAGGCAAAAAACCCTTGTCCACTGCAAATACACGGATTTGTCGGGTCTGGAAAGTCGTGGATTGTCCAATGCATTTATCATGCTTGTCTCAGCCGTTTCAGGGAAGGCCAATCTACAATGATCCCTGCTTGGATTAGTGTAGAAAATCCAAGTAAGGATTGTACAACCACATGCCAGGACCTCTCTCAATGGTTTAAAGAATCAGGAGCGAAATCCGTTGTTGTATTCTTGGACAATGTGGACAATCAGAGAACCCAATCAGTCGAGACTGCGGAAAACCTCATATTGGAGCTGAATGAAATTTTTGGTGATCACAAAAAAGTGATTGCTGTTGGTCTAAATCGCTTCCCCGCCGCGTCAGACACGACTAATGATAATCTCGTAAATCTGCCGACACCAGAGGTTACTCTAATGCTTGTGCCGGTATCAAGAAGAGACACTAAACGCCTAAGATCTTTGGTCACGCACTACGTTTCCGCAACTACAATCCCCATACAGCAGCTAACTCCAGATGATCTTTTGGCACTAATAAACCGTCTTGAGATAGAGTTGGTCGATCCCTTCACGCTGGAGCTCCTTACGCGGAGATCAAGTTGGTGCGCTAAGCACCAAAATGTTCAATTTTGCGAGTTAGTCGAAGCATATCTCACCAGTGACTTGAAGGTCGCGCGAGCTGAGCTATCATCAATGGCGACATCCGTTTTCAATTTCCTGACAAACAACAAAAACCAAGATCTACTTCTATCGAATCCAAGTCTCCACAGTGTGATCACTTGCCATACTTCCGTCCGTGATTATTTTGTAGCACGACATACAATAGAATCATTGATGTCGGGATTATCGGACGAAGCGCTTTTAACGGACACGACCCTCCTGAATAAGGTTTTTACCTTTGAAATAAATCAATTTGCGAAACAGCTACTCAACAAAGGAAGTTATTCGGAGCAAGGAATTATCCACCTCGCTCAAAAGTATCTTTCGAAGCAGCCCTCAGGAACGCTTGTTCACATTGTATACTTGCTTGGACGAGTTAAACACCCTGCACGCGTAAAGGAGGCAATCGTAACCTTGGAATCTTTTCGAACGAGTGACTATGGAAAACAGTTGTATTCGAGTGAAGACCAGTTTGACCTCCTTCTTGCGAGAAGTATTGAAATATCACTGACTTACCTTGGTGATGTATCGGCTTCAGAGCGTCATCTTGATCGGGTAATTCACGACAAGATTTGGAATAATTTGAACCGGGGGTTTCATTTAGAATACTATGGCGATCTACTCTACGCATTTGATAAGGACAATCTAATTTCCAAAGATCAACTTAACTGCGATTTTCCGATGACGTTTTCTCGGTTAAGTGGAAAAATTCGGGAAGCTTTAAAAGATTCCAATCACTATCCACTGTTAGAATTAGACATCGTCACACTCTGCTCTTTAGTGCTCAACAGGATGGCCGCCGGCACTTTGAGAGAAGTTGAGGGGCGCCATATAGTTTTATTTGGTCTCGTCTCGCGAGCCATGAGTAGTCCAATTGTCAGGCGAACGGAAAGCCTAAATGGCTTCCTCATGAATTGCATCCGCTATTTAAAACTAGGAAATTCATTTACTCCGCTTACACCAGTCATTGAGCTCTATTCTTTGAAATCTCACGTTAGAGCGGGTTGGAAAAGATTTGCCACCGAAACACAGGAAACTTCGATGAGAATTGAGTCGGTTGCAGAACATTCATTTGCATGCATGTTAATTGCAAAGCTTCTTCTTCCAGAGGCTTCGGATATTCCATTCTTGATTCGAGATAAATCTGTCCCGGCCGATTACTTTGTTGGCTATGATAAGGGTGAAGTAATTAGAATGCTCGAAGTGCATGATTGGGGAGAATGGTTGGAGGGGGACGTAGCAACGCCGGATAAAAAACCATGGGATGAAGAGACAGAAAGAAACGAGGTCCTGCGGATTAGCTGTTTGGCTGGTGTGCCTGGATGCTATCCGATGCCAGCACTTTGGGAAGAGTTCTCAAAATTTGAACAGCGATCAAATATCTGTGCACGGCTAGCTCTTGAAATAGATATCCTTGAAAATCTTTTGCAATTATTGTTGTATTGGAGCAGATTCCCAGGGGATCTTCAAAGCAGTCGCACTCGATTCTTTTTCGATCTGGAAAACAAATTGGTATCCCCGCTTGGGAAGCAATGGCGTGAGTACTTACATCGAGAGATCAAATTCCGTTTCCCTGACTCTTCTCCAGTTTAACACCAAAATATTCAGAGTGCGGTAATGCACCGATGCTAAGCATTATTGATTCAGGTCCTAATTATGATGTCTGAATCAAAAAATATTATTTACACGAAATCACGAAACCAGATTGAGGCCATCAAAAACATGGCCTTAAATACATTTCTTAAACTCGCCTAGGTCGCCCCCCAAAAAAACCAAGCAACTTGCGGGGCCGGATCTGCCTAGAAATCCCTCGGATGGCTTTGACCTTGCGCCTCAAGAATGGTAGTTAATCGTGAAACTGGGTTAATCCAATAGATCTCCTTTCCAAGTTTCGTGGCGAAACTCTGAATGTCAGCTGTGCCCCCCAAGCCTCGGCTCGGAAGTCCATCCCAGACTATGATCATGATATCACATATTTTCACCACTAGTTCGCCGGCAACTTGAAAGGCAAGCCCAGATGGACGGCAATATCGAAGGTTTCGCCTTTCTCGAGCTTTACCCAAAAGATGTTTGTATCTCAAGGCGGCATATTGATTAGCAAAGGCCTTCGAATATCCCAAGCAAGGAATTACTGCAATTATAGGTAAATCCAATCGGAGAATGAGTTCCGCAAAAATTTGATCGGTTCCTTCTGCGAGAGAAGTAATACCCATAGTGACATCTATATCAGTCAGCAAGATTTTGATTTCTTTGGAGATCCAATTTTTATCCGAAGTTGTCAAGTACTGGTGCCCAGAGATTCCTACGATCATAAATTGAGTTGTCAAATTCTGCCCGATTGAGCCAATCGCCAATAGTATCTTCCGGAAGGAGTGAGTCGGCAAGATCTGCTTTCCATAGCCGCATCATACATGTGAGAACACCCTACAGGAACTACTAAATGGACTCTATTCAAGGCTTGAAGCTGGGAGAAAACTCCGACATTATGTGTATTATGAGATAGGTGAGAATTTTCAAATGTTGGCGTTAAACTAAAATCCTCCGCAGGTAGAGGAAATATTGAAGGCAAGTTACGAATAATATCAACATCTATCGCTGGATGACATTTTCTAATTGGAATTAACTGTGCCACATGAGATTTGAAAAGCGGTCTTTGCTGCCAAGCTCCGAGAGCGGCTTCTACGTAAGAGTATATTGAAGGAGCGGAAACATCTCCAAGAATATCAGCAGCGCCTCCATCCAAAGCGTCGACAACAAGAGAAGTAAACACTCCTCCACCCGCATCTTCGACCGAGACCTGCCCCCCTCGGCTAGCTGTTAGAATTGATAAACCCTCCTTCAACTGAGCTCGCGAGTTATCCGAAGCTGGAATATTGCCTAGGTGACCCGAGTGGCAGGAGTCGATCAGAATGACTATTTCTGTAACACGAGACTGATTGGCTTTTTCGATTATTTCGGACAACGGGATGCCATCGTCATATTGCTGGGCATCTTGAGTAATTAAGTAGCCACCAAGATTGTTTTCAGATCCGTGCCCGGAAAAGCTCAGAAATGCCATGTCGGCTGGATGATTGAACAAGTCATCGAGAGCTACTCTGACAGTTGCCCTCGTAACGAGATTGTTTCCACCACCGATTGGAGCAGTAAGTAGCCTGACATCAAAATTGGGCGATTTATCCTCATTCCTTCTTAGAATATCGCCTAACCTCTCCGCATCACTAACGCATCCTCGAAGTGAACTTCCCCCATAATTATCAATTCCAATGCAAAGTGCACGACGAATCATCTTGCTCCTCCTATCAGTGCCTTTAGATTGTCCCAGGTCCAATTGTAAATTTTATCTCCAGCATCTGCAGATGTGGGTTTCGTGCAAGGCTTTGATGACCTTCCCCAGAGTAAAAAATATGGCTTTCCAAGACTCTTTGCGATTTTTAACTCTATGGCTACTCCGGAAGAGAGGTGTGTATGTTCGCCGCATAGAACAATCACTACATCGACATTATCGTATCGATGACGAATTTTCTGCTGCCAGTCGCCGGTTAAGTGTTCGCGCAAAGATCGATCTTTGATATCAAACGGCGTGTCGGGATGTGCTGCTTGGCCGACGAGGAGATTTCTCAAGTCTTCGTCGTGATCAAAATCAAAACTGATGAATGCTCTCTTTCTGGTCATTTTTAATAAATGAATTGAAGTGTGTTTATCTCTGGAAATCCCGCAAATTCAATCTCAAAGTTTCAAAAGTGGTATTGGTTTGAACGGGTGATCTGGAGGACGCCCGACAATCCTGTTTTTCTCCCTCTGAAGTGGTCAGTTACGAAGATCCAGTCTTCGACCCCACGGTCGCTCCGTTTTTAGAAACTGGGGAGCGACGGAGCCGCCGTCTCAGAATTTGAGTTTCATGACTTCGGCACCGGCCAGGAGGTAGCTGCCGAAGCCGTGGAGGTCGCCTTTGAGACGGGGGCGATTGAGGTAGTAGGCGAGGTCACCGACATCGGTGGAGGCGCAGACGTCGAGGAGGTCGCCCTCGGGGGTGACCTTGGCCTGGAGGGCGTTCCAACCTTTGCGCGCGTCGGCGGCGAAGGAGGCGTCGAGCCAGCCTTCGTTGACGCCGCGCGCGAGTCCGTAGGTGAACATGCCGGTGCAGGAGGTTTCCAGCCACGATTCCGGATGGTCCACGACCTGGTGCCAGCCGCCGGCCGGATCCTGGTGCTTCCGGAGTCCTTCCATGTGGGCGAGATAGGAGGCAAGCAGCGCGGGGCGTTCGGGGTGGTCGGTCGGGAGGAAGGCGAGAAGCTCGGCGTGGGCGAGCACCATCCAGCCGTTGCCCCGACCCCAAAACTCTCCGGCGGGTCGGGAGGTTTTCAGATCCCAGACATGGCGGTAGAGGCCGGCCTTGGAATCGAAGAGGCGGGCCTGTGTCCCCTTGATCTGGGCGATGGCGGCATCGAGGGAAGCCTTGTCTCCCAGCAGTTGGAAACGTCGCACCAGATAGGGAAGGGTCATGAATGGATCGTCCGTCATGAGGCCTTTTCCGGGACGGTAGCAGGCACCATCGGGGAAACGCGGGTTGGCGGCGAGAAAGCGATCCATCCGGGCGAGGAAGGGGTCGTAGCGCGTGTCGCCGGTGGCGGCTTTCTGCTCAAGCACCAGGGGAGCCAGGCCGGTGTGCCAGAGGGAGGAAAGTTGGAAGTGGAACGCAATGGGGGAAAGCGAGCCATCCCCGACCGGCGCAGCCTTCATCCGGGCGGCCTGCTGTTTTTCGAAATAGGGAAGGTGACGGTAGATGAACGCGAGGTTGGCCTCGCCGTAACCCTCGTAACGCGGCTCGTGCAGCGCATCGGCGGTGCGGCGCATGCCGACGGCCAGAAGCCAGGTCTGATAGAACCAGGCGTTGAACTTGCTCTCGATGCTGATCTCCGGCCGGGGCGCGAGGGACTCGCTGGTCTCGTAGGTCTGGCCGTTGGAATGGTCGATCAGACGCCGCGTGGTCTGCTTGAGAATGCTGTCGGCCACGAGGCGGAGCTTGTCCTCGTGTGTTTCCGCCGCGCGGATCGGCAGGGCACAGACGAGGGTGAAAAGGAGGGCGGCGATGGATTGGGACATTGCAGATGATGACTCAAGATGGTGTCGCGAAACCGTCCCTGACGACTGCGAAAATCAGCGTTGAATGGCGATTACGTCCAGACCCCACCCACTTGAGAGGAGTCTGCTTGAATAGGGTCAGTCGTTCCGAAGATCGAGTGTTGTGGCCATCCAAGGTAGGATGAAGCCCCCGACTGAGACAGTCGGGACACGTTCTTGCCTACCACGCCTTTGGATTCAAGTCTTCGCATCCTGAGAAGACATCGGGATTCAAGACTGCTCGACGGCGGAGCTGGGTGCGTGTGGTTGGTGTCATCCCAATCTCCTCACAGAGGCCGTCGAAGTGTTCCACGATCCCACGGACTTGGGCCTCGACGATGGACCGCGCCTCCTCTTCAGAGAGGCCGAACTCTTTGGCGGCATTGAGGCATAAGGCAATTCTCGAAAGATTGCTCTGCTGGGTGATCCTCATCCCGTGGCTGGCTTCTCCTCCCGCCCGTGGAAACGGCGTAATGTCATAGGCCGGCGTGAGTCGAATGGCCTTCCCTTCGACGAAGAAGGAGTGATTGCGGGCATGATCATCGGTGTTTCCGACCAGCACGTTGAAGACGAGTCGGGAGAACAACTCCGTCGCATCCTTCTTGAACGCCAAACCGTGCATCCGCACCTGATCCACCAGGTTCGGATAGGTTGCTTCCCTGGCCCATTTTTCGTCCAGGCCGAGCACGGTCAAACCCGATACGACCGAGCGACGACACCAGCCGGAAGTGCCGAAACAGCGATCGAAACGCTCCACCAGAAGCACATCCTTTCCCGCTGCTTTCTGGAGGGAGACCTTTGCCACGTTCATTCCGAGTCTAGCGGCGAGTGTCATGGCGACGTGCTCCGCCTTCACGATCTGGAATTGGTCCGTCGAGACAGAGAACTTCGCCACATACTTGGAGCTCTCTCCCGTGATGGCAGCCTTCGGCCTAGCTCCGCCAATGCTGGTTCCGTGGTTCAAGGCCGCTTCGAGTTCGACTGGAATCGGCTGGTCGGTCGCAAGCAGTTCGGCTGCCTGGTAGAGTTCGTCCAGTGAAGCGGCACTGAGGTCTCTGGGAATGTATTCTGACGCGGATGCCTGGAAGTCCAAGGACCCAGTGCGATCGGAACCCGAATTCAGCAGGTAAGTTGACTCATCCACCCTGCCGTCGGCCACCACATCCCTTCTGCCGAAGAGACGGTTTTCGATGACCCGCCGCCCCCAAGCATCGGGCGCAGCATCGCGCAGACAGGAAAAATGATCCAGCCCATTGATCGGTTCATGTCCCCCAGGGCGCAGCGGCAGCTCCGACTCGTAAATGGTCTCGGCGTTGTCTCTCCCCAGGTACGAACGTCCGTAAACGAAGCTCTGACGCCCCTTGTCATCAAACCGCAGCTCACCGGCCACGACCGGATCGGTCGCCCCCGGGAGCCATCTCCAAACGTAGCACCTAGAAGTTGTCATCGATCTCGTGCTGGCGGGTCCGGATTCGCTTCGGAAGCAAAGCGTCAATTTCCGCAGTTCTTGATGCTGTCACGGCAAAGCGATCCGGGTCAGGATCGAACAGCGGCACTCCGAGGATGCGTGCGGCTTCGAAGTAAGAGCCGATCGCAACGCCAGGGGACCCTTCCAGAATCTTGCGAACGGTAGGTGTGGAAATTCCGAGCCGATCGGCCAATTCGTCGAGAGTCAGTTTCCTTTCCCTTCTCTGGACGCGAAGCATCGCAGCAAAGTGCGAGAGCGCCGCTTTTGCAACAATTCCAGTATGGACTGACGTCTTGGACATAAACTTAAATTGCTTTTAATGCACTTAAAAGCAACTTTTATTTCGAAAAAGCTTCCAAGGAATAGGGGCTGTAGTCCCGAAAATCGAGTGTTCAGCGCTCCAGTCAGGATGAAGCTCCCGACTGAGACAGTCGGGATACGTTCTTGCTTCCCCCCGCTTGCAGCGGAGAGCAGGGAAGAGGAAGACTCGAAGCGAGCCTGCTTCGCGTGCGCTACGAAGGCCGAGGACGCACCGAAGACGGACTGGAGCAGGCCTACTTCACTAAAGTTCCGAAGGTCAGGGATGCTCCAGCTACCAGTTAGGTCGGTCGGAGGATTCGTCTTCACGAGAAAGCGCGTCCTTGGTTACATCCATCGACCCATTAATCGCATGAAACCCAAGCACTCCATCCTCGCTGCTGTCCTGCTTGTCATCCTGGCTTCCGGCTATTGGTTTGGCTGGCGCAAGGGTGACCCCGAGGCCGGCGCAGGTTTCGGATCGGCCAACGGCTTGTCGGCGTGGTCGGCGAACGGCGTTGAGGACAAGGACGGCTCCCGGACTCGACGGACTCGCCCGGCGGATCTGAGTGCCTACAAGGGTGTCCTGTCGGATCCTGAGGCGATCGCCGCCATGGACGACGATGCCCGGCTGCGCTTGCTGGAGGAAATTGGGAAACTGGGCAATGCCAGTGAACGGGAGAAGGGCTGGGCCGCCTTGTTGCATCTCATCGCGAGCCTGGATCCGGATCAGGCCATCGAACTGGCCCACAAGCTTCCCCCTGGCGGACACGCGGAGGTGGCCAAGTGGGTCGGGATGCCACTGATGCACACCCAACCGGCCAAAGCCGCCGCGTTCATGATCGACATGGCCGATCCGAAGGATCTCGGCAGCACCTACACGGACATCGCAAGCACCTGGGTGGACCGGGATGCGAAGGCGACCGGGGAATGGCTCAGCACCCTGCCGAAGGGCCCGGATCTGGATCGGGCCAGCAGGGCCTACTCCATCAAGGCCGCCAATCAGGACCCGGCCGGAGCCCTGGAATGGGCCGCCTCCCTCGGCAATGAAAGTCTGCGCGCCGAATCGCTCATGGTCGTCTATCAGACCTGGAAAAAGGAGGATCCCGCCGCCGCAGAGGCCGCCCTCAAGGCCCTCGGGCTCACGATGGAGCAACTCAACGCCGACCTCAAAAAGCCAAGGCCGAAGTTGAACAGTGGCGATGATGACGATTGATCGCTGAAGTGGAGAGCGATGAAGGCCAAGGATGCGCCAACTGCGGTGAGGCGGGCAGGGGGGCGACCCGCAACCTGTCCTCGTGCCCACATCCGCGATTTTTCGTTCCCTCCGCCCGTCTGGACGCTACACCCTCCGGCACGGGCCTTTCCGACTTGCCCGCCCAACCCTGCAACGCCCATGTGGAAAGGCCGCTTCGCCCAAGATACCTCCTCGCTCGTCCAGCAATTCGGTGAGTCGATCTCCTACGACTGGCGCTTGTTCCCTCACGACATCGCGGGATCGATCGCCCATGCCCGCGCGCAGAAAAATGCCGGGCTGCTGACGGAGGAGGAATTCAATTCGATCGAAAGCGGCCTGCTCGGGATCAAGGCCGACATCGAGGCCGGGAAATTCGAGTTCAAGACCTCGCTGGAGGACATCCACATGAACATCGAGGCCGAGCTGACCAAGCGCATCGGTCCCGCTGGCGCGAAACTCCACACCGCCCGTTCCCGCAACGACCAGGTCGCGACCGACACCCGCCTTTACTCGCGCCATGAGGCCGGCGAGCTGATCGGCGCCCTTTCCCTGCTCCAGGCTGCACTCGTCGGTCAGGCGGAAAAGCATGCCGCCACCGTGGTGCCGGGCTACACCCACCTCCAGCGCGGCCAACCGGTGACCGTGGGCCATCACCTCCTCGCCTACGTCGAGATGCTGGAGCGCGACAAGTCCCGCCTGGCCGATGCCGCCAAGCGCCTCAACATTTCGCCGCTCGGCTCCGGGGCCCTGGCGGGATCGACCATCAACCTCGACCGCCGCGCCATCGCCGCAGAACTGGGCTTTGACGGCGTGACGACCAACTCGATGGATGCCATCGCCGACCGCGACTACATCGCCGAGATCCTCTTCGCCGTTTCGCTCTGCGGCATTCACCTTTCGCGCCTCAGCGAGGACCTGATCCTGTGGTGCACGGCGGAGTTCGGCTTCGTGACGCTTTCCGATGCCCACACCACCGGCTCGTCGCTGATGCCGCAGAAGAAGAACCCGGACGTCTGCGAACTGACGCGCGGCAAGACTGGCCGCCTCGTGGGAAATCTGATGAACCTCCTCGTCGCGGTGAAAGGTTTGCCGCTGACCTACAATCGCGATCTCCAGGAGGACAAGCCGCCGCTGTTCGATTCGATCGACACCTTGAAGATGATCCTCGCGGTCAACACCGAGATGATCGCCGCGATGGACATCCGCACCGAGCGCTGCAAGGCCGCTGCCAGCGATCCAATGCTGCTCGCCACTGATCTGGCCGACTGGCTGGTGAAACAGGGTGTGCCATTCCGTCATGCGCACGAGCTCGTCGGCAAGGCCGTGGCCGAGTCGGTGAAATCGGGCGTGCCGCTCGATCAGCTCGATCTAACAGCCATCGATCCGGCCTACACGGCGGAGGCGACTTCGGTCTTCAATCTCGAACGCGCTCTCGCCGCACGGACCAACCCCGGCGCGCCGTCAGTGGAGAACGTCAAGGCGCAGGTGGAGCGTTGGAAGTGACCGACCCGCTCAGCGCATCGCCTGCCTGACTTCCTCGACCAGGGCGTCCGCCTTTTCTCCGGCGACCCAGTTGGCGATCGTCTCACTGCGGTCGCCGAGGATCATCTCGATGCGCTTCATCGGCTTGCCATTGGCGCTGCCCGAAACCGTCGCGCGGATGTCGCGGAAGAGCCGTCGCTCGAAGGTCTTTTCCTCGATGACCGTCCCGTGGCGGAAACGTTTCAGCGAAATGGAGTTCGGAGAGCCCACCAATCGCTGCTCGACCCCGACATTGCGCCGATGGGATCGCAGGCAGGCGATTCCAGCTACGAGCATGATTGTGCTGATAAGGCACCAGATGACCTGGAAGCCCGAATCCAGAAGGCCGAACATCAGATCGAGAATCCTGAAAAATCCTTCCGATGAATGGGCATGACCCATCCCATGTGGCCTGATGACAAAGAGCCCGACTCCCAGGAAAAGCAGCCCCATCATCAACAGCATGATCCCGATTCCGAGGGCACCGGAGGACTTCGGAATCAGGATCGAGAACGGCTGGGAGCCAACCACAGCAGGTTCTTCAGTCACCACGAGGCCTGGGGACTTTGTCTCCTCCTTCTTGAATCGATCCGGCCAGACCGAGCGTTGGAACTGCGCCACCAACCAGGCCTTTTCCGCCTCGGTCAGCGAGCTTCCGAACCTGAGCTTCTTGCGTGCACCCTTGATCTCGATGCCGTGCACCGGCTGGTAGTTCTTCGAATAGAACTCCACCTGTTGGATCGTCTGAACCTCGGAAATGACCATCGACTTCTCCTTCGCGCGGCCAAGCCAACGTCGAGTGAGTGCGATGCGACCGCGGCCAACGGCAAGCTGATGGCTGGCGAACTTTGTTCGATAGCCGAAATAAAGCATTACGATGCCAATCAGATGGAACGGGATCATCATCAGCTCCATTCCCAACGCGCGGTCAACGGTCGCAGGCTGATCGTTGATGCTTCCGGTTCCCGTGATTCCCAACCAAAGAACAATCACACCCATGGTCAGGCAAAGTAGCGTCCAGATCCAGCCAACGAGCAGCAAACCGCCGGACTTTCCAGAGGCGGGAATTTTCCAGACCATCCCGCCCATCTTCGGTTCAAGGGTGATGCGGGTGCCCGGAGGCGGAGTGGTCGGGATGTCCTCGGGGCGGGCCGAGGGGGGTGAATCCGGCTTCATCACCCATTCCAGGGCGGATCCGAAATAGCCGCAGAACTGGCAGGTCAGCACCTGACCGGAAACCACTCCACGGGCTTGGGTGCCGATCCCACATCTGGGGCAGATGAATCCTTTTCCGGACGACGCCTTTTTCAGCGCAGCATTCTCAAGAAATGAAATCAGGCGGTTCCTCATGGAGTGCCGGTTTTCTGGCCCTACTCATCCAGTTTGACAACCCACAACCGACCAGATCCTTCCCTTATGGCTCAGGCGCTGCCTTCAAGCGCTCAATCGCAAGGCGGATCCGCCACCGAGATCAAAGTCGAAGGACGTGCGAAGGCTACTTTCTCCGGGCAACGATCAGCCCAAGCAAACCGCAAAGCACGCTTCCCCACAACAGTCCCCCTGAACTCACCCGTTTCAGCTTGAGATCCAGCAGCATGGCATGTCCGCCATCGACCTGCACGCTGCGGCCGAAGGTGAGAACCGTGCCGCGTTCGGGGATGGTGACATCGAGGGCGACCGGTGCCGGATCGGCGGCGAGCTGCTGGGTGACGATGCGGTTGGCAATGGCTTTCAGCGCGGAGTTTTCATCGGCGGTGTTGCCTTCCATCAAGCGATCAAACTGGGTCGGATCGTAGTTGGTGTTTCCCTGGAGCAGCGGGTTCTCGTTGGCCGCTCGTTCGAGCTGACCATTGACCACCTGTGAGGCATCGCCACGGTTGTCGAGATAGAGCTTCTGGCGGCGGGTGTTGAGGCCGAGCACCGCCTGCTGGGTCTTCAACTGCCGTTGCTGCACGCGGGCGTCCTCATTCGAAGCGGCATCGAGCGCGTTGGACTTCGCGGCCTTGCTGAGTGCTTGACTGGCCTTGTCCTGCTCACCGTTGGCGAGCCACTTGTTGGCTTGGTCAAGCAGGGCGACGGCTTCCTTCGCGTCGGATTGCTTCTTGCGTCTGACGAAGGTCTGATAGTCCTCCAAACGGAAACTCCCGGCTGACGTTTCATCCTTCAAGTCGAGATCGCCTTCATGACCTGCGAGCTTCCAGCCCTCCGGCACGAGCACGCGCCAGCTCAAGTTTTCGAGGGGAACATCCAGCGCGGGGCCTTCAAGCTTCAGACCCTTTCCAGACCCAGCCGAGTAAACAAAGCGCACCGAGGCCGGACGATCGCCCTCGGGAGCTGGAAAGACATGGAACAACCAGGCATCGCCCTCGCGGACCAGGGAGACACCTTCATCATTCACCAGGACGTTGAAGAGCGAGGAATCCTTCGGCAGTCGAAGACGCAGCGTGCCTTTCTCGACGACCTGCACCTTGAGATCAACGGCCGTCAGCGCATCGCCATCGGGCGAAAGCAGGGTCGTGAGTGCACCCGAAGCCACGCGGAGCTTGAGGGCGTTGGCAAGGTTGTGGCGCTTCACCTCGAGCGAAAGCGGAGCCTCGGCCTCGGCGACCTTGAACACCAGCCCGGAGGCCGGAGTGCCGGAAAGCTGCGGCATCGAAGCCTGGACCACGGCCCAGTCGGTGCGCTGCCAGCCGCGAGCCGGGGAAGGGGCGTCAATCTCCAGACGACCCCCGGCATGCACGACCACGAAATACGAGGTCTGTCGTACTTGCTCGATCACCAGCGGCTCGATGACCTCCTTGCCCTCGCCCTTCGACTGGCTCTGGAACTCGAGATCGACCGTGGTGTCCCCCGCGATGCCGCGCTGGAAGCGGATGTCCCACAGCCCCGGCGAACCGGCCACCGGAACGAGATCGCCGACACCCGGACCACTGGCCCGCACCGTGCCCGCCGCCGCTTCATCGAGGCCCGGAATGCGGACCCGCAGGGACTTCACCGCCGCGTTTTCAATCCGGTAGCGGAGGGAGACGCGATGCAGCATCTGACCTTCGCGCAGGGTGACATCATGGAGAACCTGGGCGGTCACCCAGGCATCGAGGCGCTCGATCGCGAGGGCGAGCTTCCAATCGGATTGCAGCAGTCGGAAGGCCAGCGCACCCGGGCGCACCGCATTGCGGGCCTGCGGCATGTCGCCGAGTTCGCGCGGATCGAGTTGCGAAACATTCGCGCGGGTCACGGCGCGGATCTGAAGGCCGCGGTCCGGTACGACAATCATCGACCCAGTTTCACGCGAGGCCTCACGCAAGGTGATGCGGGGCAGGTTCCAGGACGCCTGAGCGTTCGGTGGAGGTCCGGCGAGGGAAAGCGAGAACTCCTGCTTCCCGATCGTGCGACCGTTGAGGTGCAAGGTCACCAGACGCTTGCCGCCTTCCTTCGACTCGGTCCAATGGCTGAGCGCCACGCCCGTCGCCGCCTCGATCTCCAAGCCATCCGGCACTTCCAGCACCACG
>JAIYDT010000429.1 GCA_027487355.1 Verrucomicrobiaceae bacterium | reverse complement strand
TTTGCCCCGCGTTTCACCACGCCGCCCACCCCATCGGTTCGGGTTTCGGCCCGACCGAACAAAGCGCAGCGATATGCCTCCAACCCGGCTTTTGGTGAAAGCTTCCGGTTTTCTCCACCATGCGCCGGAATGCCAGCGATCCAGGCCAGACCTGCAATGGCTCTCTTGCCTCCGCCCATCGCCTCGCCGTAACTGCTCCAACGGAAATCGCCAGGATCCTGGACGATCCCGGCTCTAACAGGATTCAGGTCGATGTAAGCGGCCATCGTCTTCAAGGCGTCCCCTTCTTCCGCCACCAGCACCGAGCGGAACCGATCCTCCCAGAGCGTGCCCTTGCGCTTCCGCTTGCGGCTGCGGTTATACCACTGGGTGAAGCGCTGTTTCACGACCTGCATGTAGCTGGAAACGTCCCACATCCTGGCAAAATAGCGCTCACGCAACGCCTCAGCGGCCTGCGCCATGCCGTTTTTCCGGAAATGCTTCAGCTCCTCGCGAAGCCCCCGCGCAGCAACCTCGCCAAGCGCAGCAGAAACCTTTCCAACGAGCGCCTCGTCGTTCGGGAGATCTTCCGGAGCTGGCCGCTTCGGCACTTCAATCAGCAGGTGGAAGTGGTTGGTCATGATGCAGTAGGAAAGGATGCGGACGCCATAGAAGGCCTCATAAATCCGCATGATCCGGATGAACTCCTCCTTTTCGTCAGTCTTCAGCACCATCCGCCGATCCACCACCCGACTGACGCAGTGGAAATACTCAGGCCCCTGAGAGAGCCCCTTGAAGCGTCGCGAGGTGCGATTCATGGCGAAAGGAGAGCGTGGAAGCGGCTGCGGATCAATTACTTTCTTAATGGTTTGTCAGACCGTTTATTAATAGGGAAGGGAAGGAGGGGCGATACCGTTCTGACTTCGCGCTTTGCAGGTCCGCCATTCCCGCCTTGAGTCGCGCATGCCGCGCCGGTTCTGGGTTCCTGTTCTTTTGATCATCGCGATTCTGTCTGCTTCGGCAGGATTGTTCCGCTTGCGGTTTGATACGGACATCCTGTCGATGCTGCCGGACGAACTGCCGGAGGTGAAGGGCCTGAAGGCTTTTCATCAGGCCTTTTCCCGCAATGACGAGATGATTGTCCTGATCGAGGGAGGAGAGGCCGATGAAGGTACGCTCGGTGCGGCCGCTGAGTCTCTGGGGAAGAAACTCCAGGCGGATGGCGTGGTGAAGAAGGCGCGCTGGCAGCCTTCGTGGATGAGCGAGCCCGACGGCCTTTCCGACCTTCTTGCCTATCTCTGGCTGAATGGCGATCCGACCGTGACCCAGGCCCAGTCGGAGCGCCTGGCTCCGGGGAAATCCGAAGCAACCGTGAAGGCATCGCTCTCCCAAGTGGCGACCTCGATGGACGGCATGGAGATTGCGATGAAGGCCCACGATCCTTTCGGCTTTCTGCAACATCCGTCGGTCACAGCACTGACCTCGTCTTCGGGCCAAGGGAGTGGAGAGGCCTACGAAAGCCCGGATGGGCGGGCCCACCTGCTTTTCATCAGCGCAGCGACGGACATGCCCGGGTATCGCGAGGCGGCGGGTTGGATCGACGCGGTGAAGCAATCGGTGGCATCGTGGCAGCAGGGCGAGGGCAAGGGCTTGACGGTCCGATACACCGGCGAACCAGCCTTCGCCTCCGAGATCGGGCAGTCCATGGAAAATGATCTCAGCGGATCGATCGGGATCACGCTGGGCCTCATCGCGCTGCTGTTCTGGTGGATGCAGCGTCGGCTGTCGCTGCTGGCTGGATTGACGGGGGTGCTCATCCTGGTGTTCGCGGTGGCGCTCGGAATGGCCGGCTGGATGTATGGGAAACTGAGCATCATGGCGCTGAGTTCGGCTGAAATCCTGATCGGGCTGGCAGTGGACTACGGACTGGTGATTTGTCAGGAAGCAAAAGCCACCGGGCATGACCGCAAGGAACTGCTCGCGGCAAGTGGACGCCCGGTTCTCTGTGGTGCCCTGACCACCACGGTGGTTTTTCTAGCCCTGAACCTCGGCGGCCTGCCGGGAATGGCCCAGCTTGGAACCATCGTCGCAGTGGGACTCGGCGCGGCGGGAATCCTGATGATCGTCGTCTATCTGCCGTTCGTCGCGAAGTTCGGCGTGGATCGGAAACCGGCTACAGGTTCGGGGAAATTTCTGCCCCGGAGTCGAATGGCCTGGGCCATCACAGCCGTCCTGTCCCTCGCCGCCGTCGCGGTGCTGGTGATCCATGGAATGCCGCAAATGGTGTTCGATTCGAACATCATCCGGCCGCGGCACAGTCAGGCCATGGAGTCCTTCGAGCGGGTGCGGGCGGTTTTTCCGACATTTGATGGTGAGGCGCTGGGCTACGTCGTCGAGGCGGCAACCGATGACGAGATGCGGGCCCGGCTGGAGGTGGCTAACAAACGGATCGAATCGGCAAAGGAGGCTGGACTGGTCGCGACCGGAGCCATTCCGCAAGGTTGGTGGCCTGACCTGGCGCGACAGAATGAGAACCGAGCCACGGTGAAGGCGATGGCAGCAGATCGCGAAAGGCTGCTCAAGGAGGCCGATGCGGCGGGCTTTTCCGAAGAGGGGCTTTTCCTCGGAAAGGCGGTGCTGGCGGCCATGGAACGACAGT
>JAIYDT010000267.1 GCA_027487355.1 Verrucomicrobiaceae bacterium | reverse complement strand
GGCTTGTCCGACTTCGGAAGATAGACACGGATCGGAAGGCTGCGACCGCTCTTGGCATCCTTCACGTCGAAGGTCTTGGACGTGATGGTGTCCGAGGGAATGGCGAGCGGATCGTATCCGTGGGCGGATAGTGAAAGACCGAGGCAGACGAGCAGCGTGATCAGGTGACGCATCATGCGGGGGAAACCCGCTCGGCTGGCAAAAGTTGCACACCGCCGCGCTCGTGTTCCTGGACGTGGCGGGCGTCGGTCTTCAGCCACTCGCCGAGACGCGCAATGATGAGGTTCTGGTCGAGTGCCTTGGTGCAGGAAAACACATCGAGCGCGGCGAAGTCATTCTCCGGCCAGGTGTGCAGGGCGACGTGGCTTTCCGCGATGACGATGATGCCGCTGAGTCCGTGCGGGCTGAACTCGTGGAAGACATCGGTGACGTAGGTGCCACCCGCGTCGGCGATGGCAGTCAGGAGGGTGCTGCGCAGGCCCGTGGCGTCGGCGAGCCGTTCGGGATCGCAGTCGTGGAAATCAATCAGGGTGTGCCAGGCGAGGGTCATGGAAAGGAAAGTCAGGCGAGAATGGCGCGGGCGGCATGGTGGCCCCAGTGGCAGGCCTCCTCGAAGAGCGAGAGGCTCATGTCGGAGTGGGCAAAGTGGATTTTCCCAAGCGGCTGGCTCATCGCCGCTCGTTCCGGGCCGTGAAGAAATCCGGGCACGGGTCGCGCCATGGCGTGGCCCCAGAGCCAGACATCGAGGTGGGTCAGATGCGAGCGCAGCTCGGGATGTGGACCGGAAAGATCGGCGAGGATCTCGTTGCACCAGGCGGCATACGATTTCGCCAGTGCCTCCTTCCGCGCCTCGGCGGGTGGCAGGTGGTCGAGCGGTTGGTAATAGGTCAGAACCGTGGGGCCGCTGGCGGGGCCGAGCTGCTGGTGGGTGGCGACGATGTAACCGAGCGAGCGGCTGTCGCGCAGGACGTTGTCCCAGGTCTGGGAGATCGGTTTGGAAACGGTGAGGTTCGCGACCATCCACGGCGCGTAGGTCGGTGAAGGCATCGATTCCTGCCCGGGGATGAGGCGTTTCGCGATGAAGCGTGGAGCCGCGCAGACGACCGCCTCCGCCTGCCAGGCACGTGCGTTCAGCGAGCCTGCCGCGACGGCTTCGACCCGACCTTCCGGAGTGATCCGGGTGACGAGATGGCCCGGGATCAGATGGCCTGCGAGCCTTTCCCTCAAGCGCGCGATGAGCCAGCCGTTGCCTTCCGGCCAGGTGAAGACTTCGGACGAAATACGGGAAGCGTAGTAGTGAATCCCGGCCCAGGCAGAGACGGTTTCAAAGCCGCTGCCGTAGTCGTCGCGACAGCCGTAATCGACGTGCCAGCGCAGGTCCGGGTGATGGAAGTTTTCCCGCGTCATCCAGTCGGCCATCGTGAGCTGGTCGAGCGCGATGAGGTCCGGATCGCGCGAGCTATTCTCAAGGGGAATGGCGAAGGCGCGTCGGCCATCCGAGCCACGGAGTTGCTTGAACTCCTCCATCTTCGCGAAAAAGCGCTGCACCTCGTCGCGTGCGGCGTCATCGAGTCCGTAGCTCGGCATCAGTCCCTCAAGCCAGCGGCCGCGATACCAAAGCCGTTCGTTGGGATCGTGGCAGAGGGCGTCCTCCTTCCAGCGGTCCGGGCTGCCGAGTCCGAACTCTTCGAGCAGCGCACAAACATCGGTCATGTCCGCCGAAGGCAGCGGCACGTAGTGGGCTCCCCAGGGGTAGGCGGAGGTGGCGTTCCGGCCGCTGGCGGAGTTGCCGCCGACCTCGTTTTCCAGCTCGATCACCTTCACGTCGCGACCGGCTTGTTTCAATCGCAGCGCGGCGATCAGACCGGCCATGCCGCCGCCGACGATGACGACGTCCGCCTTTTCCGCCGTGGCGGTGGTGGCGCGTGGCGCTTGTCGGAGCAGGTGGCCGAAGTCGTGGGAGGCTCCGACGATGCCGCCGGTCCAGGATTGCGAAATCGAAGGCCGACAGGCTCCGAGGGCCAGCGATCCGGCGAGAAAGGCGCGGCGGCTGAGGCGTTCATTCATAGCGCCCCCATTCCTCCTCGAAGTGGCGGACGAGGACCTGGTTGTTCAGCCGGTTCACCCCGGCGGGAAGCTGCGCCATGTCCGGCGGAAACTGGAACGCGGCGAGATGGGTCTCGTCTGTTAGATAGCGTAACCCGGCAGGCAGAGGACCGGGTGTGACGCCTGAGAGAAAGGCCGGACTCGGACTCGCGAGGATGAAGCCCCACTCGCCGAACGACGGCACATAGACGTGATAGGGCAGGGTGCCATAGCCGGTGGCGCGCAGGGTTTCCTCGATGCACCAGAAGGATTTCCGGGCGGCGAGGGGCGAGGTGCACTGGATCGAGATCACCGCCTCCGGTCGCAGCACGCGGCGGAGTTTTTCGTAGAACGAGGTGGAGTAGAGCTTGCCGATGGAGAAGTTCGACGGGTCCGGGAAATCGATGATCACGGCATCGAAGCGCAGCGATCGACCGATGGCCTCCTCGAGCCAGGTGAAGGCGTCGGCGTTCTCAATGTGGAGCTTCGGTGAGTTCAACGAGCCCTGGTTCAGCGGCGTGAGCAGCGGGTGCTGGGCGAAAAGCCGGGTCATTTCCGAGTCGAGATCGACCAGCGTGATCGTCTCCACGGTTGGATGTCGCAGGACCTCGCGCGCGGCCAGGCCATCGCCTCCACCGAGGATCAGCACGTGCTTCGGCGTGGAGCTCCTGACCAGCACCGGATGGACCAGCGACTCATGGTAGCGGTATTCATCGCGCGAACTGAACTGGAGGTTGCCATTCAGATACAGCCGCAGGTCATCGCGGTGGCGGGTGAGCACGAGGCGCTGGTAGGGGCTGCTGTGGGCGAAGATGACGTTCTCGTTGTAAGCGGCCCGCTCGGCCCAGGCTTGCAGTCGGTCGGCCTGGATGAAGCCGGTGATGAGTAGGGAAAACGAGAGCAGCCCACCGAACCACAGCCCGCGTTGGCGGCGGAGTTGATCGCGCAGGAAATGCAGGGCCAGCAGGCCGACTCCGGCGTTCAGCAGGCCGAACAGAAAGGCCGAGCGGACGAGACCGAGCTTCGGCACCAGCACCAGCGGAAACAGCAGCGAGGCGGCGAGCGCGCCGATGTAGTCGAGCGAGAGCACGCGGGAAACCAGGTCCTCGAAGCGCAGCTCGTCCTTCAGCAGTCTCAGCAGCAGCGGGATTTCGAGGCCCACCAGGCTGCCTGTTAGAAACACCATCGAGTAGAGCAGCACGCGGAACGAGGCCACCTGATCGAAGAGCGAGAACAGGATGAAGGCTGAGAAACCGCCGATCAGGCTGATGAGGAACTCGACGCGGACGAACGTCGCGAGCACGTCCTTTTTCACGAACTTCGAGATCCACGAGCCGACGCCCATGGCGAAGAGATAGACGCCGATGACGGTGGAAAACTGCGTGACGGAATCGCCCAGCAGGTAGGACGCGAGGGTGCCTGCGATCAGCTCATAGATCAGCCCGCAGGTGGCGATGGTGAAGACCGAGGCCAGCAGCAGCAGGCGCATGCCGCGTGATTCCATCCGGGTCAGGTCAATGGATCGACGCGGCGATGATCAGGCAGATGCCGACGCCGATGCCAGCGACCACGAGGGCGAGGGCGGTGTTCTTTTTCTCGATGAGTTCCTTCCAGAGATCGTAGGGCGTGAGCTTGTCGACGATGATGAAGGAGAGGCAGAAGATGACGATGCCGATGCCCGAGTAAAGCAGCGAGGCGACGACATCCTTGAGATTGACAAGGTCCGAGAGGGCGGCGAGGGCCATGATGGTGGTTATTTGTGGTTGAAGCCGGAGGAGTTCGAGAAATTGGGAAACAGGCGGGAAGGGGATAGCGTGTGGAGCAGGCTCCAGCCGCGGAGGTTGGCCATGCCGAGGTAGCCCAGGCAGAGCACGGTCCAGAAAAGATAGATGGGGCTTTTCATCAGTCGGATTCGATTGAGGGGTAGGGAGAGTGATCGCTTTCCGCCCAGCGTTTCGACTCAAAGCGATGGTAGCGGAAAAAAGCCCAGATCGGCCAGGCCCCGATGGCGAGAAGGCAGAGGAAGAAGTTCGACCAGAAGACGCCGCCGTGCTGGATCCTCACCTGGAACGGCAGGCTGGTGATCGTGGGATCCGCCTCCGGGGTGAGGGCGAGATGGTAGCGCCCGGGAGGCACTGCGGGCAGGTCGGTGGACTCC
>JAIYDT010000007.1 GCA_027487355.1 Verrucomicrobiaceae bacterium | reverse complement strand
GGCGGATAGACGCACGTGATGGGGATGGGTTTCCGGGTGGAAAACCGGTTCCGGGACTTAGGCGGGGGGCTGGGTGGGAGCTTCGGTGGCGGGTTCTTCGGGCTCGCCGGGGCGGAGGGCGTAGAAGACGCTCCATTCGCGGGCGCGGCGGCGCAGTAAGGGGGATCGAGCTGGCAGAGGGCGAACTCGACCTCGTCCCAGATGTCCTTGATGAGTGGGTCGGCGGCGGGGCGGAGGTCGTTGACGTCGCTCTGCCGTCGGCGAGGGCATCCTTGGCGGTGGTTTGGACGGCGAGCTTGGCTTCGTAGAGTTGGAGGGCGGCGTCCACCTCGGCGGCGGAGGGCATGGCCATGGCGGACTCGGTGTGGAGGGCACTGCGGCGGTCGCGGCTTTTTTGCTGGTCCAGGTCATTTACAAGATGATCTCACCAATGGCGCTCGGCGGGTTCAGGAATCCTGTCGTGATCAGCAATCTCGGCATCGCGGCCTTTCATGCCGTGACGCTGTGGACGATCTGCCAGAGCACCGGCAATCCGTTTCTGGAGTGAACGCGGGCGCGGTTGTCAGGCAGATGGAATTGTCCTACCTTGAGGTCGAACCATGAAGCCGGACGAACCAATCGAGCAAAAGCCGATGCACCTTGGGATCGTGCTTCTGATCTCGTTCCTGCTGTTCACCTCAGGGTTCATCGTCACCGAGACCATTCGTTGGACGGACCATTTTCGCGGCTTCGTCAACGGGATCCATCACCTGCTGTTCTTCGGCATCGGATGGCTGATGTATGGACTTCCCTGGTATCTGCTTGGTTGCTTCCTGTATCGAAAGCGGGACTGGTCGCGGTATCGGGCGAGGTGGGTGCTCGTCCCGTCGGCCCTGATGTTTGCCGTTTTTCCCGCATCGCTTGTCATCGATCCTCCGACCGCTGCCCATCGATTCAAGCAATCCACTCAGACCGAGCTGCCCGGGAGTCTTCAGGAGCTGCATTTCCGCTTCACAGGTGGAGGGATGGCGGACCAGAGCGACACCTATTACTTCAGGACCACAGCGGAGGAGATGGAGAGTTTGATCAAGAGGATGAGGCTGGAGCCGCAGAATGTCGTCGTAACAGGCAGTGATTCACTGCCAGGTTGTCCGGATCCCTCGACGTGGAAGGGCCTTCGAGAGTATCGCCGCGTCTCTGACAGTGAGTTTCCGCAGTGGTATCTCTATCTGGTCACGGACGAGACGAAGACTCAGGCCTACATCCGGTTCATGAGGATTTGATAAACTATGATGAGAGATCGTCGATTCGCGCCCAGGGTGGGCCGGATTCGGGCGACCCGGGGCTTTGGGATGTGTTGCCGATCGTGTGGGTAACCTGAGGCCGACTGAAGTCGGCGGTCCATTTGGAAGAGAGTCAGATCACTTTTCGGAGACCCACTTGACGGCGTTCTTCAGAAGGGTCTGGAACTCCGGCAGGTCGTGGGCGCGGGCGTCGTGACCGAGGGTGATGCCGATGATGCGGGCCTTCGGATGCTTCACCACCCAGACCTGCGGGAAAGTCTTGCCGGTTTTCGGGCTGACGGATTCGGCGAGAACTTCGCTCGGGTTGCCAGCGGGATCTGGCTGGTGGTTGTAGAGTTCGTCCACGATGTCGAAGGAGGCGGTGACGCCCTTCATGACCGGATGCTCGGGCTTGGTGACCTTGACGGTGTAGTTGCCCAGGGCGTCGTGGCCACGGGTGCCGCCGCCGACGATTTCCTTGTTCCACTGGGGGAAATTTCCCCACGCATACCAGGTGCCGGGATGGAGGGCGATGAGGCCCTTGCCGGAGTTGGCGAAGTCAATCAGCAGCTTCTGGGTTTCCTCGGAGATCGGCTGGTTGGCGCTGAGCACGATGACGTCGAGGTTCTTCAGGATCGGGCCGATGCCGTTGAGGTTCTGGGTGAAGTCCACCCAGCCGACGGTCGGGGTCAGTGTGGCCTTGTCGGTGGCTCCGAAGAATTTCACGAAGTCGTGCGACGAACCTCCGCCGATGAGCAGGACGCGGGGACCCTTGGCCTTCTCCGGAGGCTGAGGAACGGGATCGTTGAACTGGGGCTTGAAGGCCTTGGACGTGGTGGGCTTTTCGGGCGTCGCGACCGGTGGGGCGTTTCCATCCGCGAGTTCGGCGGTGATGGCCACCGTGGTCGGAGCCGCCGCGCCGACGGTGCTTTCAAGGATCAAGCGCTCGATCGGCGCGGTACGCTTCAGGGGCTTGCTGAAGAAGCGGACCTGGTGGGCGCTGAGGAGGTTCACGAACTTCGAGCCGGGAACATCGGTGCGGTTGAAGTAGTCGGAGAACTCAAAGCCATTCTGAAACACCAGTTCCTCGGTCTGACCGTCGGTGTAAACCACGGTGACCTTCATGACCGGCGAGAGGTCATCGCCGCCCTGGTATCCCCAGCCGGTGACGCCACCGAGGAAGTGCAGGCGGTTGGCCTTGAAGCCGCCGAGCTTTGCTTCGACGCGGGCGGGGAGGGTGCTGGCGAAGCTGCCGCGCATCGCGTTCTTGAGCACGAGCACGTTGTTGCCATTGAGGCTCTTGGCGGGATCGACGACGGAGAAGGGGATGCCCTCGACCGTGAGGTTGCCGAACTTTTTGAACGGCAGGGTGTCGCCCGTGGCTTCCTGCGAGGCGTAGAGTCCCTTGCGGGTGTCAGCGGTGAAGACCGAGCGAAGATCGACGCTGCGGAACTTCTGGGCCTCTCCGCCGCAGATGTAGGCGAGGATGTCGCGCAGGGTCTCGCCGCCCAGGCCTTCGAAGCCCTCGGGCATCAGCGAGCGACCGGTGTTCACGCGGCTCTTGATGTCGGAAACGCGGATTTCCTCCTGACCGGCGAGGCTTTTCAGGACGAGGCTGGTCGGGTTTTCGCGGGCGATGACGCCGGAGTGGAACTTGCCGTCCTTGGTTTCGATGTTCCAGGCGACGTAAGAAGGATCGACCTCGCGGTTCGGATCAATGATCGCGGTGAGAAGCTCGGCCGGACCGTGGGAGCCCATGCCTGTTAGACCGGGGCCGACGTCGGAACCCTGGCCGTTGAGGTTGTGGCAAACCGCGCAGGCACCAGCGAAGAGCGCCTTGCCCTTTTCGGCATCGCCGGGCTGTTCGACGATCGGGGTGAGCTTGGCGAGTGCCTCGGCTTTGGCTTGGAGGGCCGGGCCCATCAGCTCGTCGAGGTAGGCGCTCGCGGCCTTGGCAACGGCTCCATCCGGATAAGTGCGGAGGCGGGCGAGGTTCGCGGGCCCGAGGGTGGTCAGATCCGCCTTTTTCGCCTTCGCGGCGTCGAGGAGAGCCAGCGACCAATCGGCGCGCTGAAGCAGGACTTCAAACGCGGCACCCTGGGCTTCACCGGGGAGTTGGCCGAACGAGCCGGCGAGCATGGTCCCGACTGTCGGATCGCCAGTGGTCCCGAGGGCAGTGATCAGTTGGCGCTTGAGGGCAGGGGTGGCGGAGCCAGTGGCGGCCTTGATGACGGCGGGAAGCGCGCCGGGCACGGCTCCACGGAGTCCGAGCAGTCCTTGGGCGGCGGCGAAGCGTGAGTCATCGTTGCCGCTTTCCAGCTTCGCGAAAAGCTCGCCGGTCATGCGTTCGAT
>JAIYDT010000262.1 GCA_027487355.1 Verrucomicrobiaceae bacterium | reverse complement strand
GCCTCCTTCCGGGCCTTCGCCCAATCGGTCGCACCTTCCTTGAAGGCAGGATTCGGAAATGCCTCGCGACGCGCTTCGATGACGAGGTGGCCGTTTTCCACGCGGGCATTCTCCCGTCGATCGGTGGTGTAGAATTGCCGTTCCTCGTTGCGGACGAAGCCTTTCTCATAGGTCCACTTCGTCGGGTCTGGCGCCCCCGGGCGGTCAAACTCGTCCGACCAGACCAACTTCCATTCGGCGGCGCTTGAGGTGATGGAAAGCGCGAGCAGGGTTAGCAGCAGAATCTTCAAACGGGACATGGGCACCATTACCGCAAAACGCCTGCCGGTCTTCCATTCAGGCGGAGGGCGCACCTTGCACTCATGACCATTCCATGACAAACCCGAGGCCGGAACCTGGCATCCTTTCCCCATGACGATCCACCCCATCCGCCGCCACGCGCTGATCCTGCTCGCCATGCTGCTGCCGCTCCATGCCGAAGAGCCCGCGCTGCGTGACATGCTACGCGACGCGCTGTACACCGAGGAGGTCTCCGCCGATGCGGAAAAGGCCGCGAAGCAATACGAAGCGCTGATCGCCCGCCATGACGAACAGCGATCCATCGCCGCCAATGCCCTCTACCGTCTCGCCGAGATTCATCGCCAACAGGATCGCAAGGACGAGGCGGCTGCTCTTTATCGCAGGCTCCTCACCGCCTTTTCCGATGTCGAGCCACAGGCAAAGCTTTCCCGTGAGCGGCTGGCCGGCTTGGGAGAAACGCCGGCTGAAGGCGACACCGCCGCCCCGGCCCTCGACGACGAAGCGAAGGAGCTGATGCGCCTTCAGCAACTCGCACTCGCCAGTCCGGATCTGCTGCGAAAGCCCGCAATCATCATCGACGCCGTGCAGAAAGGATGGGCGCGCCCGATTGCCTTCGTGCTTGGTCAGGTTGACTCGCCCATCTCTGATGCGCTTGCCCTCGATCGCGCGTCCAGCGCCGGCCATCTCGCGATCGTCAAGATGGTCCTCGCCCGTGGACTTGATCCCAAGAGCACAAGTGCTGGCAACGCGGTCCTATCCGCCACGATGGCGGGCAATCTGGAAGTCGTGAAAGCCCTGCTCGCCGCCGGAGTGAGTCCGGATTTCAAACCGGATGACAATCGTCCCACCCCACTGGCCTTCGCCGCACGGAAAGGCGACCTCGAAATCGCCCGGCTGCTTATCGACAAGGGTGCCGATGTCAACCTGACGCCGTCCAGCTGTTTTCCTCAACTGACCAACATCACCAGTAACCCCTACTACATCGGCGGCCCCCTGCACGAAGCCATCAACGCCAGCAAGCCGGAGATCATAGACCTGCTCCTCGCCCACAAGGCCGACGTCAACCTCACCGAACCAAGAGGCAAGATTACCCCGCTATGGCTTGCTGCCTTCAAAGGCATGCCGGATCTGGTCAAACGGCTTCTCGATCTCGGCGCGGATCCAGACACCGAGAGCGCGACGCAGCCCGAGAGCGCCCAGCAGATCAACCAGAATTTTGGCTGGGTGGGCTACCCCGGCAAATCGACGGCCCTGCAACGGGCGGTCATCGCGGGTTCGCTGGAGAACGTGAAGCTGATCCTCGAAGCCAAGAAGGCCCGCAAGACGCCACTCCAAGCATCGATCCTTTACGATGCGATTCTCATGTCCCAAGTCAGCGAGCGAACTCTCGAAATCACCCAACTGCTCCTTGACGCTGGTGCGGATCCCAATCCGAAACTTCCCAATTTCAAATCGGTGATTGAGGAGATCTCAAAGAAGCGCCAACCCAACGAAAGTGACAAAATGTGGCCGATCGTGGAGCTCCTCCTCGCACGTGGCAGCAGGATCGACCTTGAATGGGAAGAGGCAGGCTTTCCTGATAGCGATCCAGGAATATGGAAACTCCTCATGCGTCGGATCTCCTATCCGAAATGGGCAGCGGAAAAGGCCATCCGCATCGTCGATTTCACCACCAACTCCCAGTCTTGGCCAACCACCAAACCTGAGAGTCCCGATTCGACGCCTCCCGTGCTGGAGAAATGGCTGCTTGAGGAGGAGATCCGTGATCTGGGAAATCTTCGGAAAAACCTCTCAGGGTTCGCCCTTTATCGGAAGACGGAGAAAGGCATTGTCGAAGTAAGCGTCATCGATCTGGAGGGTGACGAGGCCTTTCCGAAACTCCATTGGGGCGACATTCTGGAAAAGCGCGGTGAGACCATCAGCAGCGCTTCCAACTGGAGTGATAAGGCGAAGGAGGCCATGGGCAAGCGCGTGAATGCGACTGCGAAGCCCCCCGAGCCTGGTCGGCCTTCTCCCCTAAGCTTTCCAAGACCGCCCCGTGCAAGAGTCGTGCCTGTCCCCCCCTCCGGTCGATGAAGCGCCGTTTTTTCGCCTTGGTCGCGGTAGTGTTGGTGCCTGTGCTCGTCCTTGGCGTCTTTGCCTGGCGCGGCGTGCAGGCTCAGCGCCGGATGGCCTGGGAGGAGGCCCGCGAGGAGGCGAAACGGATCGCCGCCACGCTGGCCCCCGAGGCTGGACGACAGTTGGGAGCGCTGGCGATTCCGATCCTTTCCTATCCAGATCCCCCGCAACCGCAGCCCGACAGCGCGGCGATGCTGCGACTCGCCAATGCGCGGGATGCAGTCTCGCTCCGTTCTCTGCGCGAGGATGTCGCCGCCGGACTATCCGCCGCCGGCCTGCCGATCCGAGTGCTGGCTGCCGCGCGCTTGCTCGAATTCGAACCCGGCACGGAAAACTCTGAAGCTCTGGTGAGGCTGGCTTTGGAGACCGAACCCTCGATGTTGACCCCTGCGGTTCTCACCGCCGCAGAAACGCGTGGCATGACCTTTGCCAGCGATTGGCGGGACAGGTGGCGATCGCTCGAACGCGCGCGTACGGTCGCCCTACGGAACGCCAACGCGAACCATACCTGGCTCGCGGAACCGGACGGGCCTTGGTGGATTGATCGCGACTCGATGACCACGCTTCCTCCCGAGGCTCTGCGAACGGTCCCGGTTGGTGAGGTGACGAACCATTTGCCGGACTGGGCGAAGCTGCGCTTCCGCATCGCTGGCATCCGTGACTTCGCCGACGAGCCCTTCGCGCAAAGCCCGATCACCGAGATTCCTGGACTGAGCCTTCAGGTGATCGTGCCGGATCGCTCACTCGTGGAGGGAAGTGTCCGCCAGCAGGAACGTTGGGCGCTTGCGATGGTCGGCGGCTCGCTGCTGGCCGCTCTCATCGGTCTTGCGCTGATCCACCGCACGCTCGCCCAGGAACGCCGCCTCAATGAGATGAAAAGCCAGTTCGTCGCCAGTGTGTCGCACGAACTGCGCGCACCGGTCGCCTCGATCCGCCTGATGGCCGATGCCCTAGAGGCGGAGAAAGTCGATCCTGAAACCGCAAAGGAATTCCATCGCCTGATCGCGCGCGAAGGTGCGCGGCTTTCCACCCTGATCGGAAACGTGCTCGATCACGCCCGCATCGAGCAAGGCCGCCGGGTCTGGAAGATGGAGCCCTGCGATCTCGCCGGACTGGCGGCGGACACGCTGCGGGTGATGGAACCGTTGGCCGAGGAGCGGAACATCACGCTAACCTCCGAACTGGAGCAGTTCGAGGCCTCGGTCGATACCGGGGCGATTCAACAGGCGCTGGTCAATCTACTCGACAACGCGATCAAGTTCTCCCCGCCCGGCAGCACCGTGACGACTTCACTTTCCCTCTACGGGGAACGTCGTAGTTGGAGGTTGTCGGTGCGGGACAATGGCCCAGGCATCCCGGTCAGAGAGCAGAGTCGGATCTTCGAACGCTTCCACCGCCTCGGCGATGAACTGCGGAGGGAAACCCAGGGCACCGGCATCGGACTCAGTCTCGTCAAATCGATCACAGAGGCCCATGGCGGCACCATCGCCGTGGAAAGCTCCCCCGGTCAGGGCAGCACCTTTACCCTGATCTTCCCAATAACCTCCCACTCATCACCTTTAACGTCCACTCCATGAGACTCCTGGTCATCGAAGACGAGGCCCCGATGCGGACTGCGCTGGTGGAAACCTTGAAGGCGGAAGGCTATCGCGTGCTCGCAGCCGCAGACGGACCGGCCGGGCTTGAGCTCGGTTGCACCGAACCCTTCGATCTGGTGCTGCTCGACGTGATGATGCCCGGGCTCGATGGCTTCGCGCTGTGTCGGGAATTGAGAAAGCGCGGACGCACGATGCCGGTCCTGATGCTCACGGCCAAGGGCCAGGTCGATGACCGCGTGCGGGGGCTCGACAGCGGGGCCGATGACTATCTGGTGAAACCCTTCAGTCTGCGTGAACTACTCGCCCGCGTCCGCGCCTTGCTGCGGCGGCAGGAACGCTCCGAGGTCATTGGCAGCGAGCTCATGATCGGCGCGGTTAGAATTGAATTTGAAAAGCGATCGCTGATCCGTGGCAGCTCGCGATTCGATCTCTCGGAAAAGGAATGCGGCATCCTCCGCCTGCTCGCCAGTCATGCCGGGGAAACCGTCAGCCGTGAGAGATTCCTTGATGTCGTCTGGGGCTACAACGCCTATCCCAGCACCCGCACGGTGGACAATTTCATCGCCACCTTGCGCGCCAAGATCGAGGAAAATCCGGCGCAGCCCAGGCATCTGATCACCGTCCGTGGCGTCGGCTACCGGCTTGATCGTTGAAGGCTCACGACTCTGAAACCGCTGCCTTGCCCCGGCGCATCATCTCGCCGAGCCACTCGCGTGCGGCCTTGAAGCCACGGCTCAGGGCGTGGTCGTGGACGCCGTTCAGCTCCAGAGCTTGGACGATGTGCTCCTCGCGTCCACGATAGCGGGGCAGGAACAGCAGGACCTTTCTTGAGTCGCTCTGGCCCTCCTCCCGAAGCAGCAGGGAGGGGGAAAGCAGCCCCTTCTCGACATGACGCGCACCGTCGGGAATCGGGACCGAGCGCTCATCGAGCACCAGTCCGCGGCGATATCGGAAGACCGTGCTGCCATCCTCCAGTTTCACCAGACGACCACCGGTCCGCGAGGGAATGCCAGACAATTTCCCGAAGGTGAAGACATGCGGGCTCTCGGGAGTGGCATGTTTCCGTCCGCGCCAAGGGAGCAGCACATCAAAGGCGTATCGCGTGCCGAAGATCATCAGTCTCATCGCCGCCGGGGCCAGCCACAGTGCAGCGAGGATGATCATCCCGCAGAGCGCGGCGGCCAGCCATGGGGCGACCAGATAAACCAGGCCAAGACCGATCAGCGAGCCTGTGCGCATCAGTTTCAACAACGCGTCCACGCTAGAGAATGGAGAGAGAATGATCAGGACATTGATCGCATGGCTGCACAGCCAGACCGCGAGGAAGGCCACGATCGCGACCGGGACCAGCAGCCACCAGGCGCTGACGTCAATGGACCCGAGGCCGTTCAGCATGGCGGTTGGCACCTGCACCCTTTCATGGGGAGCCATTTCCCGGATCACAAGTGGAACGAAGGCCGCGCTGGCCACAAGCGCGCTGGCCTTGCTTTCGAGCAGCTCCACCATGTCGAAGGGTTTCTTCAAAATTCCCGGCAGGGTCACGCCGAGCGAGTCCTTCAGGAAGCAGAGAGACAGCAGGACGGCACCCGTGCCCCAGGCCCATGGCTGGCAGTACCAGGGCAGAATCGGCCTGAGGTCCGTGGGGGCTTTCCAATACTTGTAGGCACCAACGGCGGAAACCCCGAGCAGAGGAGAGATGGCGACCCCGGTGATCTCCGTGATGCCCTGGCTCAAGGCGACGCCTGGGACCAGCTCGGGCTTCTCCGACGGCTCGCCGACGGCGCGTGCAGTTAGGGTAAGCATGAACGCGCAGAGCAGCGTCATGATCGCAGCAAGTCGGAATCTCCACATGTCTCTTTGCTACCATCGCCGGAGCGCTCTCGCAAGCGACTGTGGTCGGCGGAGCTTTTCCCTCGATCCGGCTCTACTCATTTCCCGTTTCCCACCAAACCGGAGCCGTCCAGACCCGGTCATCACCGGCCTTGGAGGACTGGGTGATGCGCAGGAAGACGAACGTTCCGGCCTGAGGGAAATCCAGCTTGCCGAGTGAGATCGAGGAACCCGCTGCTGTGTTGCCCTTGAGCCGATGACTTGCCGCCACGCCTGCCAGCGGCCCGCCGATCCCGCCGCGAATCACCTCGATGGTGTAGTCGGCATCCGGCTCGTCGTCGTCCTGGATGCGCAGTTCCAGCAGTTGCGGAGTGGGAGAATCCTGAGATCGGATCACATCTCCCATCAGCCGACCTCCGATGCGGGCGATGACTTTCAGGTTCCGATCCTCGGTCGCATAGGTGTGTCGTGCGCGCAGCGCGGCCAGCAGGGCCGGCTTGGTCAGTTGCTCGGACAGGATCGCGGTGCGGACCTCAGTGGCAGTGCCCCAGTTTTCCTGGTGGTTGTCCTGATCTCCGGTCGGCGCGAGATGGAAGCCGAGTTGAAGAAAACGCACATAGTAGTTTTCCATCACCTGCGGGGCACGGCGATCGGTGGAGCCTGTTGGCGGTTCGCCATTGAGCACCTCGATGAGGCTGCTTGCAGCGCCCATGCGCTTGACCCATTCGCTTTCGCTGCCAAAGTCATCCCGACCAAAGTCCCGCCACCGGAGGGCGGGAAATGGAGGAAATGGAGAACCGAGCGCCGGATGATTGAGCTGCATGATTGGCGGATTTCCGGAGGAATCGCGATTCGCCTCCAGCCACGGCAGAAGCTCATCGAACTCCCCATTCTTCAAGGTGATGACCTCCGGCACATCGAACAGGTTGACATGATTGCCCTTCGACATGGAGGAATACTCCTGCCCAGCCAAGGCGATGAACTTTCCCGAAACCGTGAATCGGTCGGCGGTCGGCCGCAGGGCGGAGGCAGGCGGCCCCTTGTAGAGGGCGGCCTTCACTTCGGGAGATGAGGCGTTTCCACCGAGCAGATGATTGTGCTCGGTCACGGCGAGGAAATCGAGCTTCGCCACATCGCGGGCGTGTGAAAAGGCCTGCTCGGGGGTTCCTTTTCCGTCGCTGTAGGAGGTGTGGCTGTGGAGGTTTCCGAAAAAGACCTGCATCGACTCGGAAGTGGGAGGATTCACGACGGGTGCAGGTGGAGGCACTGGCGCGGCTTCAGTGGCTGCCCCGGAAAGCGCGGAAAGCGCCGGGCGTGCCTTTCCCTGCGGATCAAACAAGGCGAAGGCGGACCAGATGTCCGAGCCAGCCCATTCCGGACTCCAGTAGTAGACCGCCGCAAGGTGATCGGACGTGCGCGCCATCTTCACGAGATCCGCCAGCCAGCGCTGTTGACCGGACTCGTCCTGCGAATAGCCAGGAATCGACTTGTTCCAGTCGGCAAACTGCCCGCCGAACCAGGCCTCGGATGGATAGCCGGTCTCACAGATCACCACCGACCGCTTCAATGCCTCGTGAATCGCTCCGATCTGCCCCTGAAGATAGGTCAGCGAGCGATGGCTGATGGC
>JAIYDT010000579.1 GCA_027487355.1 Verrucomicrobiaceae bacterium | reverse complement strand
CTTCGTGTTTATCGCGACATCAATGCCGCCACCAAGGCCGATCCCGCCGTGCTCGACCTCTGCAAGTCGGAGCTCGTGAAACTCCAGGCCGGTGATGCCGAAAATCTCGCGATCTGGCAGCAATGCATCGAGGTTTCCAAGAAGGGCCTGCAGAAAATCTACGACCGCCTCGACGTGTCGTTTGATTACTGGCTCGGCGAAAGTTTCTACAACGAACAGCTCCCGGGAATCGTCGAGGAGTTTCTAACAAAAGGCATCGCCCGCGTCAGCGACGGCGCCGTCTGCATCTTCGCGTCCGGAGAATTTCCCGACGAGCAGGACCCCTTCCGCGTCAACAAGGAGAACGGCTGGACCGACAACCCCGCGATCATCCGCAAGGCCGACGGCGGCTTTCTCTACGCCACCACCGACCTCGCCACGCTCGATTACCGCGTGAAGACCTGGAACGCCGATCACATCTGGTACGTTGTCGGTGTCCCGCAAAGCCTGCATTTCCGTCAGATCTTCGACGCGGCACGGCGCTGGGGCCTGCATGCGGATTGCCAGCACGTCGCCTTCGGCTCGATCCTCGGCGAGGACCGGAAGCTGATGAAGACCCGCTCCGGCGACAACGTGCAGCTCATCGATGTACTGGAAGAAGCCGTCGAGCGAGCCGCCAAGGTGATCGCGGAAAAGAACCCCGACCTGCCCGCCGAAGAGGCCGCGCAGATTGCGGAGACCGTCGGCATCGGAGCCGTGAAGTTCGCCGAACTCTCGCAGAACCGCCTCACCGACTACGTCTTCTCCTGGGACCGGATGCTCGCGCTCCAGGGCGACACCGCGCCTTATCTTCAATACAGCAACGTCCGCATCCTTTCGATCTTCCGGAAGCTGGACGAGCCCTTCGATGCTGCCTCCGCCACCATCCTTCTAACAGAGGACGCCGAAATCCATCTCGCCCGGCTCATCGCCCGCTTCGGTGAGGTGCTGCCGACCGTCATCGAGGACTACCGCCCGAACCTTCTGGCAAACTACCTGCTCGAGCTCGCCCGCGGTTTCCACTCGTTCTTCGAGGCCTGCCCGGTGTTGAAATCGGAAGGTCCGGTGCGCGCCAGCCGCCTTGCGCTCTGCGAGCTTTCCTCGCGTGTCCTCACCACCGGCCTCGGCCTGTTGGGGATCAGGGTGCCGGAACGGATGTGAGGATTCCGTGATTTCACCGTTTTCGCATTCCTCATTCGAGAATTCGGAATTAGTCATTCGCTTACCATGTCCCAACGCCCGCGACTGCCGTTCTACGTGATCGGCCATAAGAACCCGGACACCGACGCAATCTGCTCCGCGATCGGCCACGCCGCCTTGCTGCGCGCCACCGGCGAACCGGACGCCATCGCCGCCCGCTGCGGCGAGGTCCCTCAGCGCACCGCCTGGGCTCTCGAATGTGCCGGCATGGAGGCTCCCGAACTGATTACCGACGTCCGTGCCACCGCCGGGATGATCTGCCGTCGTGAGGTGGTGCAGGCAGACCTCGCCGACACCTTCCTCACCGCCTACCGACGGATGATTTCCAGCGGCGTGCGCTGTGTGCCGGTCACCGACGAGGACGGCCATGTCCACGGCATCCTGCGCTACCTCGATCTCCTCGAACTCCTCCTGCCCGATCAAACCGAAGGCCTCGCGGTTCGAACCGTGCACGCCTCGATTTCAAAGATCGCCGACACCCTTCACGCCGAAAGCATCGGCGCTCCCCTGCCCACCGACGGGCTTGAAGAAGACCTCATCCTACTCGTCGGAGCCTCCTCCCAGGAAACGGTCGAGGCCCGACTGAAAAGCGCCGCCAAGGGCGGAAACGTTGGCCAGTATCTCGTGATCTGCGGCGATCGCCCGATCGTCCAGCGCTACGCCATCGAACACGGGGCCCGCGCCCTTCTCGTCACCGGCGACAACTCGGTCGAACCCACCCTCTGCGAACTCGCGTCGAAAAAGGGCGTGGTCATCCTCCGCTGTCACCACGACACCGCCAGCTGCTCCACGCTGATCCGCTGCTCACGCATCGTCCGCCACGTGATGGTTTCCGAGTTCCTCAGCGTCGGCGTCAATGAACCGATCTCCCGCCTGCGCAAGCGGCTTGCCGGACTCGATCAGGACCTTTTCCCCGTGACCGATCAGAAGGACGGGAAACTCATCGGCGTCATCTCGAAGTCCGACCTCGTCGATCCTCCGCGCCTGCGCCTGGCCCTGGTGGATCACAACGAATACGCCCAAGCCGTCCTCGGTGTCGAAGAGGCTGAAGTCGTCGAGGTCATCGACCACCACCGTCTCGCCGGCGACCTCGTTTCGCGTGAGCCGATCCGTTATCTCAACGAGCCAGTCGGCTCGACCTCCACCCTCGTGGCCCGAAAGTTCCTCCATCGCTCACTCGAACCCGATTCCGGCGTGGCCCTCTGCCTCTGCGCCGGCATCGTGTCGGACACGCTGTGTCTGACGGGTCCCACCACCACCGATCTCGACCGCGAAATGCTCCGCTGGCTCAGCGGCATCGCGGGCATCGATGCGGAAAAATTCACCGAGGAATTCTTCGCCGTCGGCTCGCTGATCGCCACAGGCACAGCCCAGGAAATCCTCAATGCCGACCGCAAGGAGTTTTCCGAAGACGGCAGGAAAGTCAGCATCTCCCAGGTCGAGGAACGCGGGCTTCACGGCTTCGGCGCACGCCGCGAGGAGATCGAGCAGGCGCTGCGTGAACTTGTGGCCAAGAACCACTACGACCTCGCATTGATCGCCATCACCGACGTGGCCGGCCATCACAGCATGATCCTCGCCATCGGCAGCCCGGAGATCCAATCGAAGCTGCCCTTCGCCCGCCTCGACGAAACCCTCTTCGACGCCCCCGGCGTGGTCAGCCGCAAGAAGCAGATCTTCCCGGCGGTCAGCGATGCGCTGCAGCACGCGAAGTAGGAAGTGCCAGGAAAGGGAAAGCACGAAGCACTAAACTCGAAATTCTAAACGAAGAGGAAGAACTTCAGACTTGGCTCTTCATTCCTCTCCCATCTGCGTTTATCCGGGTTCATCTGCGGTTGAATCTTAATACCTATCTCCCTTCTCTTAACCGAACACTTGCATCCCTCTTCAATGTCTTCCCTTCCACCAGATCTCACCGTCATCAAGGCAGGAACCGGTGTTCTCACAAAATCGTCTGATGGCTCATTGGATCGGGCTGCCCTGGTGCACCTCGTTTCGGCCATCGCCGGCTTGATGAATGCCGGGCATCGTTGCCTATTCGTGTCCTCGGGCGCGGTCGGCTCAGGAGTTTCCGCCTTCGGCCTTTCGGAATATCCGAAGGAAACCGCCACCCGCCAGGCTTGTGCCGCCGTCGGTCAGGCGCGCTTGATGCAGACCTACAGCAGCCTGTTTTCCAACTTCGACATCACTGTCGCCCAGGTTCTTCTAACAGCCGCGGATCTCGGCACGCCGGAACGCGCGCAGTATGTGAGCGACACCTTCCGCCGCCTGCTGATGGAGCCGCACATCCTGCCGATCATCAATGAAAACGACTCGGTCGCCGTCGAGGAGCTGAAGTTCGGTGACAACGACATGCTTTCCGTCCGCGTCGCGAAACTGGCCGGAGCCACCCGCGTGATCCTGCTCACCAGCGTCGATGGCCTGCTCGATCCGGAAACGAAGGAGTTGATCCCGGAAGTCGGAAACATCGACGAGGTTTTCAAGCATGTCCGCGACGACAAGGGGCGCTTCTCGATGGGGGGCATGGCTTCGAAACTCTCAGCCATCAAGTTCGCCGTCGAAGCCGGCATCGAAACCCACATCGCCCACGGCCGTCACCCCGAACGCCTGGCGGAGATTGTTTCCGGAACGGGCACTTCGACCCGTTTCCGCGCGGCAATTGCGCCTTGAGTCTGATTGGCCCCGGGGTAACTTGTTGATCAATGAACTCGCGCATCCAGATTGATCCGAACGTCTGCCACGGCAAGCCGGTGATTCGTGGCACCCGGGTTCTGGTCTCCACCCTTCTGGGTGCTTTGGGTGCTGGCGATTCCACGGAAATGATCTTCGCCGACTACCCGGGAGTTTGTCAGGAGGATTTGGACGCGGCCCTTGAATTCGCAAGTCGGCTTTCAGACTACCAGACCTCCACCTACGAAGCCGTGGCATGAAGTTCTTTCTGGACGAAAACTTCCCAAAAGCCGCCCATGCCCTTCTATCGGATTCAGGTCACGAAACCTTCGATGTCAGGGGAACTCCAAGCGAAGGCTGCAACGACCATGAGATCTTCGCAGAAGCCCAATCGGTAGGAGCGGTCTTCCTCACCACAGATCGGGACTTCTTTCACACGATTCCCCATCTATACGAAGTTCATTCCGGAGTCGTCGTCATCGCCCTCCGTCAACCCGGACGCTCCCAAATCATGGAGAAGCTTTCGTGGCTGCTTCAAAATCTCCCTCAAGTCTCTTTCGAAAACCGAGTGATCCAGATGCGTGATAAAACCTGGATCGCCATCCCTCCCCTTTGATCATGTCTGATATCCAGCAAACCATCCACCAGATGGGCCAACAGGCACGTGCGGCTGCGCATCGCCTGTCACAGCTTTCGTCCGACGAGAAGAACGCCATTCTCCGGGCAATGGCCGCCGTCATCCGTGCTCGTGTCCCTGAACTCCTCGCCGCGAATGCTCTGGATCTCCAAGCCGGGAAAGCCAAGGGACTTTCCGGCGCGATGCTCGATCGTCTGAAACTCGACGAGGCCCGCGTGGAAGCCATGGCCGCCGGCATCGACCAGGTCGCTACCCTTCCCGATCCGGTCGGTCAGGTTCTCGATGACTGGACCCGTCCAAACGGCATCCGCATCGAGCAGGTCCGCGTGCCCATCGGCACCATCGGCATCATTTACGAGAGCCGCCCCAACGTCACCGCCGACGCCGCCGTGCTCTGCTTCAAGACCGGCAACGCCACCATCCTCCGCGGCGGCAGCGAGGCCATCCATTCGAACCGCGCCATCGCCGAGGCTCTTTCATCGGCTGGTGCGCCGGATCATGCCATCCAGCTCATCCCCTTCACCGATCGTGAAAGCGTCGCCGTGCTCGCGGGCATGGACAAGTGGCTCGACCTGATCATTCCACGCGGTGGAAAAGGCCTGATCGAAACCGTCGTCTCGCTCGCCCGCATGCCGGTCATCAAGCACTACGACGGCATCTGCCACCTCTACGTCGACAAGTCCGCCGACCTCGCGATGGCCGCGAAGTTGGCCGTCGATTCCAAGACCCAGAAGCCCGGCGTCTGCAACGCGCTGGAAACCCTGCTCGTCCACGAATCCATCGCCGCCACCGCCCTGCCCGTCATCGCCGCCGCGTTGCGTGCGAAAGGCGTCGAACTTCGTGGCTGTGCGAAAACGCAGGCCGTTCTAACAGACGTCGTCGCCGCCACCGAGGACGATTGGTCCACCGAGTATCTCGATCTGATCCTCGCCATCAAAGTGATCGCATCCCAGGAGGAAGCCGTTGCCCACATCAACCATTTCGGGTCCCACCACACCGACTGCATCGTCACCACCGACGCAGCGGCGGCGGAAAAATTTCTCCGCGAAGTGGACTCCGCCTGTGTCTTTCACAACGTCTCAACCCGCTTCGCCGACGGCGGTGAGTTCGGCTTCGG
>JAIYDT010000548.1 GCA_027487355.1 Verrucomicrobiaceae bacterium | reverse complement strand
GGGATAGAATCACGCAGGCAATGACGACCAGGGCCACTTTCCACATGGTGGCACGGGTTCGTCTCGCCTCCTCCCGGATCACCGCCTCATGGGACATGACGGCTGGGTGAGCATTGGAAACAGGGGATGAACTACGGCCACGTTGCATCTCAACATGGACACAACAAACCGCTGATTTGTCAAACTCCAAGCCAAGAGGGGCATGGTTGTTGTTATGGCTACACACGTTCAAAGCCCCATCGCATCGCGGAGAGCTTGACTCTGGCGGCGGGAGAATTCGACTTCGTGGCCGCCTTCCAGGCGGACTTTGAAGCTGCCGCTGAACCAAGGCTGGATGTCGCGAATGAAGTGGCGGTTGACGAGGTGGCTGCGGCTGGCGCGGAGGAAGAGGCTTCCGGGCAGGCGGGGTTCCATGGAGGCGAGCGAACGGGCAATGAGCGGCTTTTCCCCGCGGAAATGGACGCGGACATGGTTGCCCTCGGACTCGATCAGGCGGATCTCCCTGACGGGCACGAGCCAGCAGCGGTCGCCTTCCTTGATAAAGGCCTGATCGTCCTCCTTGAAGGGCGACTCACCCGCAGGGGACGGCTCGGGAGCGGCCTGGCCATCGAGACGGGCACGCACCCGACGGAGGGTTTCCTCCAAGCGGAGCGGATTGACCGGTTTGAGAAGGTAGTCGATGGCATTGACGCCGAAGGCCCGCAGGGCGAATTCGTTGTAGGCGGTGACAAAGACGACTTCGAGGGGAGGCTTGGGGAGGGACTCGAGGAGTTCGAAGCCGTTCCTGCCGGGCATTTCGATATCGAGGAAGAGGACGTCGGGATGGGTGGCTTCCAGCAGTGCGGCGGCGGCGGAGGCGTTGCCGGCCTGGCCAATGATGGTGACTCCACCGGCGGCTTCGAGAAGTGCGGCGAGTTCCTCGCGGGCGAGGCGTTCGTCATCCACGATGATCACTTGGAGAGGTTTCATGACGGAGGGTTGGCGAGAGGTTCAGGCAACAGGATGCTGGCCTCGACACGGTCCGTGGAGGCCTGGCGGAGATGAATGCTGGCACCGGGGCCGTGCAGGAGGGCGATGCGGTTGGCAAGATTGCGGATCCCGAGTCCGGTGGAGGCGGATGGCGTTCCGGCGCTGAGTTGGCCGTCGTTGATGACGAGGATTTCAAGGAGGCCGGAGAAGACACGGATGGAAAGATGGATGTTTCCCCCGTTCTCGCGGGTGGCGACCCCGTATTTGACGGCGTTTTCGACAAGGATCTGGAGGGTGAAGGGCGGCACGGGCCAGGCGAGAGCGGAGTCGTCGATCTGGTGGGTGAAACGCAGGCGGTCTTCGAAGCGGAGGCGTTCGAGGGCGAGATAGTTTTCCACTGTGGCGAGTTCATCACGCAGCGGGATGAGTTCGAGTTCGTTAAAGGATAGAGAGGAGCGGAGCAGTTCGGAGAGATGGGTGATGGCGTCGCGCGGGAGGGAGGCTTCGCGGGGGATAAGGGCGCGGATGGAGTTGAGGCAGTTGAAGAGGAGGTGGGGGTTGAGCTGGGCCTTGAGTGCGCCGAGCGCGGCTTCGTGGATGCTTGCGGTGACGCGGAGGCGCTCTAACTGGATGCGGTGCGCGTTCTGATAGATGCGGATGAGGAAGTAGAGGCTGGCCCAGATGATGAAGAGCCCGAAGGAAAAGGACATCAGGTCGAGCACGGTGGAGGCGAAGGAATCGATGCCCGGTCGCGAACTCAGGAAGGAAACGGAGTAGGCCTCCATGGTGCGCACGAAGAGCAGTTGCACGCAGCCGTGGAGGAAGGCGAAACCGAACACCCGCGGCGTGGCACGGAGAACCAGGGATGGAACGGTGCGGACGTGGACCAGCAAGTCGATGATCGAGGCCCGGAGCAGATGACTGAGGGCGATTCCGGTGACGTAGAAGATCAGGATGACGACGGCATCGAGCCAGGTGGCATCGGCACGGAATGGCAGGGGGATGGCGACGAGCAGGGCGATCCCGGTCCAGCCGATGAACTGAGCGAACCAATACGGACGGCTGCCCCGCCAGCGGCGGGAAGGGGTGGCGGGTGGATGTTGGATTTCGACCAGCTTCATGCGCGTATCAGGGGGCGGCTACGGACTGTTGCAGGTGGATGGTTGCTTTGGCGAGTGCCGCTTCGGCGTGGATGTTTGCGCATTCGGTTTCCAACAGGGTGATCAAGTCGGGCTCCCGTTCTTCGGGAGAAAGAAGCATTTCCTCATCGTTGCGGCGGACTTCCTCCGCGCGGAGGCGCTGATGGGCGAGGACGTCCCGGGTTTCGACGAGATCGGCGCGTGCTTCGTCGGCCTGGCTCATGGCGTTGTCCACTTCTTCAAGGACAAGCAGCACCTGGTTTTCCCACTGGGCGAGCGCGGCGGTGGCGGCGGCTTCGGAGGCTTTGACCTTGGAGCGGTTGCGCTGGAGGTTGAGGAAGTCCCAGCTCAGACGGGGGCCGAGAGAGAAGGCCTCGGAGTCGGCGCTGCCGAGGGCGGAGAAGGTGTTGGCTTCTAGAGCGAGGCGACCCTGGATGGTGACGCTCGGGTAGAGTTCGCTCATGGCGACGCCGATGCCAGCGGTGGCGGCGGCGAGGCGTTGCTCGGCGGCGCGGACATCGGGACGGGAAAGGATCAGGGCAAGCGGTTGGCGGGGGATCTCCGGAGCCCGGAAGGTGGGGATGGATCCGCTCTCCGGGAGTGCGGGCGCGATGCCCTTCCCGGTCAGGACGGCGAGGCGGTTGGCGGCACTGCGCTGGCCGAGGCGAAGGGTGCGGATGTTGGAGCGCATCTCGGCCTGGCGGCTGCGGATTTCGGCGAGTTCGCCCCGGGTGATGTCACCCGCTCCCAACCGCTGCCGGGCGGTCTCCATGAGCGTTTCAAGGGAGGCCAGTTGTTCCACCCGGATTTCTAACAGGCGCTGGCTGGTACGATGTTCGACGTAGGCGGATGAAATGGATGCGGCAAGCATGCGGCGGACGTCGCGGAGGTCTTCGGCGCTGGCTTGCGCGAGGGCATCCCCGGCTTCGAGGGTGCGTTTGACTTTTCCAAAAAGGTCCAGCTCCCAGGCGGCTTCGAGCCCGCTATCGAAGACTGTCTGGTCGCGGATTGATCGGGGAACGCCTTTGAAGAAGACGGTGCTGTCGAGTTGCTGCCTGACTCCGCTGGTGAATCCGCTGCTGGGAAGATAGAGCGACTTTCCCTGCTCGCGGATGGCACGCGCTTCATCGAGGCGGGCAATGGCGAGCTTGAGGTCGAGGTTGGAATCGAGCGCTTCGGAGATGAGTTGGTTCAAGCCGGGATCGTTGGCGGATTTCCACCATTCGTTGCGGGAAGCCGGCGACATGGGTTGGGTGAGGTGGCTCGGCCCGAGCGTCGCAAGATCGCCGGGGAGAGCCGGCGTTTGGTGATCAGGGCCGAGGGTGCAGGAAGGAAGGAGCAGCGCGAGGGCGGCGGTGAGTTGGAGGATCGGTTTCATGGATGAAGAGTTTTGATTTGAAGGTCGGACGTCATGCCGGGGAGTGATTGCGGAGGAAGAGCCAGTGATAGAGGGACGGCACGAGGCCGAGGGTGATGAGCGTGCCGACGGTGAGTCCGCCGATGAGGGTGACGGCGAGGTTTTCCCAGAGGGCACCGCCGAAGAAGTAGAGGGGAAGAAGCCCGAGGATGCAGGTAAGTTTGGTCATGACGATGGGGCGCAGGCGTTTGAGGCAGGCGGACATGACAGCTTCGCGGGGCTCCTTGCCTTCGTGGCGTTCCTCCTCGATGCGTTCGAGGAGGAGCACGGCATTGCTGACGATGATGCCCATGAGGGCGAGCAGGCCGAGGGAGGCCATGAAGTCGAATTTTCCGCCCATCACGGCCATGGCGAAGACCACGCCGATGAAGGAGAAAGGCACGCTGAGCGCGATGATGAGGACCTTGCGGATGGAGTTGAACTGCCAGACGAAGACTCCTGCGAGGAGTAGTCCGGCGAGAGGCAGGAAGGTGGCCATGGAGTCGTTGGCTTCATTCGCTTCCTCGATTTCTCCCCCAATGGAGACCCCGTAACCTGCTGGGATGGCAATCGAAGCGATGGCCGGGGCGATGCGTTTCTGGAGGTCGGCGGCGGAGAGTTGCGGGTGCCTGGCGATGACGGAAATGGTGCGATCCAGGTTGCGGCGCTGGATGAGGGAGGGTTCCGAGATCCACTCGATGCGGGCGATGGAGGCGAGCGGGACGAAGCCACCCGATTGGGTGCTCACTGGAATGGAGGTGAGATTTTCCGCTCTTGCGCGCGACTCGGCATCGGCACGCCACAGGACGGGCAGTGATCGGTCGTCTTCGCGGAATTGGGATACGGCATCGTCGCCGAGGACGCCACCGAGCGCCTGGGCCACGGCGGTGGTGGTGACTCCGGCCGAGCGGGCGAGGGTCTGATCGATCTCGACCGAGGCGCGAAGAATTTCCGGCTCCCAGTCGTTGCGGATGTGGGTCACGCCCGGTTCGGCATGCAGCGCGGACTCGAATCGGCCCGCGAGATCGCGCAGGATGGCAGTGTCCGATCCGCTGATCCGATAGATCAGGGTTCCAGCCTCGAAGGAGCCGAAGCTGAACTTGGTCAGGCGCATGTGGACGCCGGGGAAGGCATCGGCGAGCGATGCGCGCATGGCGGAAACGATATCATCGAGTTCCCCCTCTTCCTTGAGATTGATGAGGGTGAATCCGGAATGGGGCGCCGGATCGGGCGGGTCGATCGAGAGCACGAAGCGCGGGCCGCCATCACCGATGAAGGTGACCTCATCCCGGATGTTCCATTCGTTGGCATGACTTTGGATCAACCTGGAGAGCCGTTTCGCAGTGGAGGCGGTGATGTCCGATCCGGTTCCCGGCGGGAGATCCCAGAAGAGCTGGATCTGGCGGCGATTCGACTCGGCCAGGAATGCGGACGGGATCCAGCGGGAAGCGAAGACCGCCGAGGAAAGCAGCGCGACCATGATGGCGGCATAGGTGATGCGGTGGGATTGCACGAAACCGAGGGCCCTCCGTACCTTCTGATAGAACGGAGTGTGATAAACCTCATCCGTTTCCGCATGGGATTCGCCCTCCTTGACCCGCGCGAAATGATAGGCGAGCAGCGGCACGACGAGCAGGGAAAAGAACCACGAGCCGAGCAAGGTGATCGTCATTACCCACGAGAGGCTGCGCACGTAGTCGCCGGTGGCGTTTTTCACCAACATCAGCGGCAGGAAGGCGGCGATGCAGGCGAGGGTGGCCGTGAGCAGCGGGATGGCGAGGCTGCGTCCGGCATTCACGCAGGCCGCGCGGCGTTCCTCACCGGCGGAGAGGCGGCGCAGCACGTCCTCGATGAGGACGATTCCATTGTCCACCAGCAGCCCCAGCGAGATGATCATGGCGGCCAGCGTGACGTTGTTCAGCGGGATCGCGAAATAGTCCATCACCAGCATCGAGAAGAGCATGGTGAGGGGGACGGTCATTCCGACGATCCAGCCGGCGCGGAGGCCGATGAACAGGATCACCACTCCCATGACGATGGCGATGGTCTCGTAGAACACTCGCTTGGTCGCGGACATTTCCTTCGCCACCACGTCAGCCTGGAAGGTGATGAATTCCGCTTTCACTCCTGCGGGCAGGTCGCGGCGCAGTCCATCGACGTGTCTCTTCAAGTCGTCACCGAAGGAGATGATGTTCAGTCCTTCTCGCATCGAGATGGCAAGGATCACCGCCCGCTCGCCGGAATGGGTCACCGAGGACAAGGGTGGATCGATCAGGGAGCGCCGGATTTCAACGAGACTGCCAAGAGGCACCGACCCGCCTTGAGGAAGCGATACGGGAAGGGTGGAAAGGTCGGCGATGCTTTTCAGTTCGCCGGTCGGATTCACCGTTGCCGCGATGCTGCCGAGGCGCACCTCCCCGCCGGGGAGGATGACATTCTGATTCTGCAAATCCGCCGCCAGCGAGGCGGGGCTGAGTCTGGCCGCTTCCAGCGCGCCCGCCTCGCACTCCAGATAGATGGCCTCCTCGGGCAGGCCGTGAAAACCTACGCTTTCGACCCCAGGCAGGCGGAACATTTCATCGCGCAGGTATTTGGCTTGCCGCCGCAACTCGTCAGGAGTGAGGCCATTGCCGGAGAGAGCCAGGGAAGCCACGGCCACGCGCCCGTATTCGTCATCAACGAATGGCCCCTGCGTTCCCGCAGGCAGAGCGCCTGTTAGATCTGTCATCCGTGACCTCAGCCGCTGCCAGATGGGAGCCATGTCCGTGTGGCTGTCGTGAACCTCGACTGTCATGAGAACCATGCCGGTGCGCACGCGGGTGGTGATGCGCTTCACTTCGGCCATCGAGCGGACTTTTTCCTCGATCGGTCGCGCCACGAGGCGTTCGATGGTTTCGGTGGGCATTCCGGGAGCGTAGGCGATCACCGCCGCCGCACGGACGGGAACGCTGGGTTCCTCCTGGGAGGGGAAATCAAGATAAGCCATTACTCCGGCGATCATCACTGCAACGGCGACAAAGAATGTGAAGCGGGAGCGATTCATCGCCATTTCTGTTAGTTTCATGTTCAGTGAGAGGGGTTGGAGATTTCGGAAGGACGGTTCTGGACCCGGACGCTCTGGCCAGCGCGGAGGAAGCTTGCGCCGAGGGCGACCACGCGTTCACCTGGTGCCAGGCCGCTTCCGATCCTTGCCTGATCGCCCTCCATTTCCCGGAGACCCACTTCGCGCAGTTCCAACCTGGATTCAGGGGAAACGACCATCACCGCCATCTTGTCGCCGCCCTGGGGCAGGATCGCCGTGGCTGGAACCCGAAGGCCTGGATCGGGGTCCGGGGCTTCCGAACGCGCCAACCCGGCCTCGCCCACCCTCGCGGTGGAGTTCGCTTCAAGGGCCACCACCACCTCATGAATCCCGCCGCTGGCGGCCCTGGGTCCGATCGATTTGACCTCTCCAACGGTTTCTGCGGGCTGGCGGGCTCCGAGACGGTTACTGATCCGCACCTTGGCTCCAGATTGCCATGGCTGAAGGTGGCCGGTGGGAATCAGGGCCACGAACTCACGACCGCCATCGGGATCGAAATCGAACACCGCTTCCCCGGCTGTGATGATCTTGCCGACCGAGACGTGGCGGGCCGCGATCCTGCCATCCGCCGGAGCGACGAGCCGGCAGGTCCGGATGGCGCGTTCTGCTAAGGAGAGGGCGGCCCGGGCTGCTTCCAAGCGGGCCAGAGCGGCGGCCTGGGCGGTAATCGCCGCCTCAAGCTTCGCCCTGCTGGTCGATTCCGAGTCACGCAGCCGCGTCTCGGTTTCCATGCGCCTCGTCGCCTCGTCGAGAGCGGGCAGGGCCGCGACGACTTCGGCCGCTGCGCGGAGGCGCTCGAGTTCGAAGGGTTGGGGGTCGATCTCGGCAACGACTTCCCCCTTCTTGACCGCATCGCCGATCTCGCAAGCCATCGACACCAACCGACCGCTGCATTCGAAGGCCAGGCTGGTGCCCTGACCGGCGCGGACCGTGCCGGCCCAGTGTCGGACTGACCCGCTAGCGGGAGCGGCCTCCACAGTGACCACCAGAGGGTCGGGACCGAGGGCCTCCGTCCGTTTTGAGTCGCAGGAAACGAGAGAGATAAGGCAAAGCCCCAGAACAACGGGGTATGAACATCTTGATAGATCGGGCGGGATGATGATCTCCATGCCCCGAGGAAATCGTAAGACGCCGAATCCGTCCTAGCGTCGGTGATGAATGGTCGATTCGAGCGGGCCAACGGCGGGCTGGACGGGGTGAATGAACGATCCCAGTGTCATAAACTCAAAAACGGTCGGGGCATTGCTGCGCCCGGCCGTTTTGAAGAGACAGGCGCGGGTTGGAAAACCGCGCTCCATTTAGCCGATGACTTCCGGCCAGTCGGTGTGGAAGAACTCGCCGCTTGGCTTGTCGGTCCGCTCGTAGGTGTGGGCACCGAAGAAGTCGCGCTGGGCCTGGAGCAGGTTCGCGGGAAGGACGGCGCTACGATAGAGCCTGTCATGAGCGATAAAGGGACGGACAAATCACCGGACAAATCACTGTTTCCATCCGTCCACCTCAGCGCCGACCTCACTTGGGAGTTGGGGAGCCGTAAGACTTCTGGGATTGCTGGATGAATTCCTGGTCGCCCGCGCTGAGTCGGGTGATCGCCAGCTCGATCGGCTTTTGCTTGATCAACAGGCGGACCTTTCCATCCCGGACCACGGTCGGATGCGCCGGCGGTG
>JAIYDT010000481.1 GCA_027487355.1 Verrucomicrobiaceae bacterium | reverse complement strand
TTCCAGTGGCCACAACTCCGGCTGCCGGTGAGCACCGCCGCCAGACTGCCGGAAGCCACTGCCCGGGCCTTCGATGCGCGCTTTGGGAAACCCCTCGTGCAGGGCATGGGCATCATCGAGGTCGGCCTGCCGTTGATCAACCTGCGATCTGCCCGCGAGGCTCCGGACTCGGTCGGCGAGCCGATCCCGGGATTCGAGATCGAGCTGCGCGACGTTACAGACGGCATCGGCGAACTCTTGCTGCGCGGGCCCGGGATGTTCGATGCCTACCTCTCCCCCTGGCAGCCGAGAGCGGAGGTTTGCGACGAAGGCTGGTTCGCCACCGGAGACCTCGCCCGGATCGACGAGGCCGGACGCGTCACGCTTTGCGGACGGAAAAAGAGCGTCCTCAACATCGGCGGCATGAAGGTCTTCCCGGAGGAAATCGAGGCCGTGCTCGACCGTCACCCCGCAGTGAAACAAAGCCGCGTCCATGGTCGCGAGCACGAGGTCCTCGGTTCCGTGGTGGTGGCGGAGGTGGTGCTTCAGTCCGAGATCACCGCCCCTTCCTTGAAAGCCTGGTGCCGCCAGAGCCTTTCCGCCTTCAAGGTCCCAGCGGTGATCCAATGGGTCGAGTCCGTCCCGCTCACCGCCAGCGGCAAGATCCGGCGGCATTAAGTTTCGCCAGCCCCTTGCGCGATGCCCCTCGAATGACTAACTCTGTGCCATGAAGTCTCAGTTCGATGTGGCGATTGTCGGCGGTGGCCCCGCAGGCAGTACGCTCGCGGCCCTACTCGCCCTGCGCGGGATCAGGGCGATCGTGTTCGACGACGACAAGCGCCCCTCCCTCCTCGTCGGCGAATCGCTGCTGCCCACTGTGGTGATGCTGATGCGCCGCCTCGGCATCGAGGACCGAGTGAAAGCCTTTTCCGTCCACAAACCCGGCGTCGCCTTCATCCATCGAACCGGCAGCCGACTCGACTTTTTCTTCCCGGAAAAGGCCCTCGGAAAGCTCCCGAACTACGCCTACAACGTGCCGCGTCCGGAGTATGACAACCTGCTCCGCGACCGTGCGATCGAACTCGGTGCCGTGTTCGTGAAACGCCGCGTCGGACTCGAGTCAGGCACTCCCGGCAGCGGACGCGAAATCCAGCTCGATGCCGAAACCCTGGCCGCCATTCCCGAACTCGGCGGCCATCATCCGAAGCTCCTCGTCGATTCCACCGGCCGCGCCCGCACCTTTGCCAAGGTCCTCGGCGTGGGAGCCACTCGCGGCAAGCGCAACGACGTCGCCTACTTCGCCCACTTCGAGAATTTCGAGAGTGACTCGGCCCGCGACGGGCAGGTCGTCATTTCCCTGCTGCGCAAGGGCTGGAGCTGGCGCATTCCGCTGCAAGGCCGGCTTTCAGTCGGCGTCGTGGTCGACAAGGACGTGGCAAAGACCCACGGCACCACTCCCGAGGAGCGCCTGGAATCGATCATCTCCAGCGAACCGCTGCTGAAGGATGCCGGAGAAAGCCGTCGCCGCGTCACCGAGGTGATGACCTACACCAACTATCAGCTTATCTCCGATCGCGGCCACGGCCCAGGCTGGGTCGCGGCGGGCGACGCCTTCGGCTTCGTCGATCCGATGCTCTCTCCCGGCCTCTTCATGGCCATGCACTCGGCGGACCTGCTTGACCAGTTCGTGTTCGCCGAGGGAGCTGCTGTGCTCGACCAACCCAAGCGCATGGCCCGCAGGTTTGATCGCGTTTTCGACGAACTGCGCGACTGGCATCAGAGCTGGGCGAAGATCATCGAGTATTTCTACGACGGTCGCATGTATTCCCTCTACGAAGGCGGCCAGAAGCTTCGCGAAACTTACTCGAAGGTCGCCATCGCCTCGGTCTGGGAGCGCCACCTTTCCAAGCAAATCACCGGCATGGTTTCCGGCGCGAGGACCCGCAGCCGATATGCCCAGAAGCTCCTCAAGTTCACCTCCGACCACATGGTCTGGGGCGTGGCACCGCCGGAAGAGTATGCGATTCTAACAGGGGTCGACGAGCCCGTCGGAGTTTGATCTTACACCAACCCCGAAAAGCACTCCCGCAGCTTCGCCCGCCACTTTTCCAGGAAGGCGAGATCGCGAACGGCGGTCCAAGCGACATCTGAAGTGAGCGTTGCGGGGTCGAATGTCGCAAATGAGGTGGCCTGACCCGCGATGCGCCCGTCGACGATCGAGATCATCCGCTCGACCTCCTCGCGGCACCTCTGCGTTTCGCTTTCCAGCATCGCACGGGCCAGGGCGGAGCGGGCCTCGGCGCGTTTGCGGGAAAGCGAGTCGCCGCGCTGCAGGACAGTGCCGACCTCGCCGAAGAGATCCATGATGCCGGGGGAAATCGATCCGCGTTCGTCGCCGGGGATTTCCTGAAGCGCCAGCCAGTGCTTGAGTCGCCGTGACGGGCTGCTGAGAAGTCCGAAGGCCTCTTGAAGTTTCGAGAAATCCGCCTCGCTGCCGCCGGCATCGGGATGCAGACGCTTTCCAGCCTCGCGAAAGGCGCTGCGGAGCTCCTCTTCGGAAAGATCGAGCCGCCGGGGCAGGCCGAGCATTTGAAACGCATCCATCTGGGTGAAAGCTGGGGCCTTGAAGCGTCAGGCTGCGAAGCTTTCGCCGCAGGAGCAGGTGACGACAGCGTTCGGGTTGCTGACCTTGAAGCCGCCTTGCTGAAGGTCGTCGGAGTAGTCGAGCTCGCTGCCGCTCACGAAGAGCGCGCTTTTCGGGTCGATCACGACGTTGACGCCGTTGCTCGGCACCAGCAGGTCGCGGTCGCGCGGGCCATCGACGAGATCCATCTTGTATTGAAGGCCGGAGCAGCCGCCGCCGACCACCGCGATCCGCAGCGCGCCATCGGGCCGGCCCTGCTTGTCGAGCAGGCTGCGAAGGTGCTTCGAAGCGCCTTCCAGCACGCGTACCAACTTTTCATTGCCGATCTTGAAATTGACCACCGGAGCACTCATGGCGGGAACTTGCCTTGTGGGCCTCACTTCGTCAACTTGCGCGGGTGAACCGCTTGCATGGACTCTTGGGATTAGGTTGGACGTTGGGGATTTCCGCTTTGGCGGAGGTGCCGGTGATTCCGCGTCCGACGAAGGTGGAGGAGAAGGCGGGCACGTGGCAGATCACGGAGGGAGCGAAGGTGAGGATCGGAAATCAGCCGGAGTCGGCCGTGATCCTCGACCTGCTTTCCAAGGCGAGTGGCCGGAAGCTCGAAGCGGCGAAGGAGGGCGAGGCCGCGTCGGTCGTCTTCAGTCTCGGAAAGCCTGCGGTCGAAGACGGGCCAGGTGCCTACAAGCTTCAGATTACTGAAAAGGGCGCACTTCTTTCCGCTGGAACCGGTGAAGGACTTTTCAACGCCGCCCAGACCCTGGCCCAGCTGCTGGAAGCCTCGCCGAAAGCCGTGCCCGCCGTCACGATCAGCGACAGCCCGCGCTTCGCCTGGCGCGGCTACATGCTCGATGAAAGCCGACACTTTTCCGGCGAAACGGCGGTGAAGCGGCTGCTCGACGCCATGGCGCATTACAAGCTCAACCGCCTGCACTGGCACCTGACCGACTCCTCGGGCTGGAGGATCGAGATCAAGAAGTATCCCAAACTGACGAGCATCGGCGGTCGAGGCAATGAGACCGATCGCTCGGACAACGCGCCGGTGCAGTTCTACACCCAGGAGGAGATCAAGCGCATCGTCGCCTACGCGGCCGCCCGTCACATCACGATCATTCCGGAAATCGACATGCCCGGCCACGCGGACGCGGCGGTGCTGGCCTACCCCGAGCACGACGGCGGCGGCATGATTCAGAAGGGAAATCCAAAGAAGTGGCCGAACTTCACCTTCAACCCCGC